>NZ_CP024848.1:1397649-1698311 GCF_003352005.1 Oceanobacillus zhaokaii | reverse complement strand
CGCTATTGCAATAAATATAAGAAAGATAAAAAAATACGGACTCCACAAAGCACGAAAACCAAAAATTTGTAAATTTAACCACATGATAACTCACTCCAATTATTGGCCTATCTATTTATTATACCTTTTCATTTTGGTAAAAACGATTGATATTGTGACGATTTAAGTAAAAAGTGAAAAAGATCGGAGTAATTAACTCCGATCGGTATCTTAGGTATAAAACTTACCACCAAATTATTGTTGTCATTGTTAATGCTACTAAAATCGCAACCCAAATTCCCCCATAAATTAATGCAGCGGGTACTTCATGGCCTTCATCCTTCATATGCATGAAATAATAGAATTGAAAGCCAACTTGTACTACAGCTAGAATTAATATTAGTGGAACAGCATAAATGGCTTCTAATCCACTTGCAACTACAGCAAAAGCAACAACTGTAAAAGCAATCATTAAGACAAACGTAATAATCTGTTTTTTCATTTCTTCTTTATTTTGTTGTTTTTGGAAAGAATTAATTTTATCAATATTCATATTCTCGTTATTCATAAATTAACTCACCGCTCCCATCAAATATACAACCGTAAAGATAAACACCCAAACAACATCAATAAAATGCCAGTACAGACTAAAAGTGTTGTACTTTGGTGCGTTATATAAATTAAGTCCACGTTTAGCATTACGAACCATCAGTGCAATTAACCAGCTAAGTCCGAATATAACGTGCCCACCATGGAAGCCTACTAACGTATAGAACGCTGATCCAAATGCTGAGGAACGGAATGTAAAGCCATATTCTGTTATATAATGTGCAAACTCATATAACTCACAAGCTAAAAATCCAATCCCAAGCAATGCGGTAATTCCAAACCATAATTGCATCTTTTTAAAATCATTGTTCTTCATATGATAGATTGCATATACACTAGTTAATGAACTAGTTAATAATAATACTGTCATAAGAAACACTAATTCTAACCCAAATAATTCCTGAGAGGTTGGACCGCCTGCTGTTGAATTTCTTAGCGCAATAAATGTTCCGAAGAAACATGCGAACAAAACAGTCTCTCCACCTAGGAAAAACCATAATCCAAGGAACTTGTGTTTCCCTTCTGTAGTAGCCTTTGACGGATCATGTGGCATTGTTTCTGGATTCAAGGAATGATCTTGACTCATATCAGTCAGCCTCCCTTTCAAGGTCTTCTTTGTGTATATGATAACCGTGGTCATCTTTTAGTGATCTAACAACCATTGTTCCAAGAGCAAGTGCCATTCCAAAGTAAACCGCAAGTAACCATAAATTATTATCTACTTGGAATATAAATCCAATAGAAGCTATGAAAAATCCAATTGTCATAATAAATGGATATATTGACCCATTTGGCATATGAATATCAACTACAGGTTCTGCTGGTGTCATTTTTCCTTTTCCTTCTGTCTTTTCAATCCACAATGGATCCAAACCACGAACTAAAGGAAGCTGCTTAAAGTTGTATTCAGGTGGTGGTGAAGGAATTGCCCATTCTAATGTACGTGCATCCCATGGATCCCCCGAAACCTTTTTACCTTTTACAGCAGTATAGACTACGTTTATTAATACGACGATTGTACCAAGCCCCATCAAGAAGGCACCAATCGTACTAATTAAGTTTCCTGTATCTAATCCCTGGTTTTCCAAGAATACCCAATATCGACGTGGCATTCCCATTAGCCCTAGGAAATGCTGAATAAAGAAAGTTAAATGGAAGCCTATAAAGAATAGCCAGAATGATAGCTTACCAAGGCCTTCGTGTAAGATTCTTCCAAACATTTTTGGATACCAATAATGTGTTGCTGCAAATATACCAAACACTACCCCACCAACAATTACATAGTGGAAGTGGGCGACAACGAAATACGTATCATGGTATTGGTAGTCAGCTGATGCAGCACCTAGCATTACACCTGTCATACCACCAATCGTAAATGAAGGAATAAATGCCAATGCCCAAAGCATTGCTGAGTTAATCGTTATACTTCCGCCCCACATTGTTGCTAACCAGTTAAATATCTTAATTCCCGTTGGCACCGCAATTGCCATTGTTGCAACAGCAAAAATTGCGTTTGCCACAGGTCCAAGTCCAACCGTAAACATATGGTGAGCCCATACCATAAATCCTAAGAATGCGATTAAGAATGTTGCGAATACCATGGAAGTATATCCAAATAAACGCTTCTTAGAAAACGCTGGAATAATTTCACTAAAAATTCCAAACGCTGGCAGAATCAAAATATAAACTTCAGGATGTCCAAATATCCAGAATAAATGCTGCCATATAATGGCATTACCGCCCAAAGCAACATCAAAGAATGCTGACCCAAACATCCTATCAAACATTAGTAAGAACAAACCTACAGTTAGCGCTGGAAATGCAAATAAAATTAAAATACTTGTAACAAACGTTGTCCATGTAAATAATGGCATACGCATATAGGTCATACCAGGAGCACGCATTGTTACGATAGTCACAATGAAGTTAATACCACCCATCAATGTTCCCGCACCTGAAAGCTGAAGACCCATAACATAAAAATCTACCCCATGCCCTGGTGATTGGAGCGATAACGGTGCATATGAAGTCCAACCTGCATCAGGAGCTCCTCCGCCAAAAATCCAACTTAGGTTTAGAAGAACTCCTCCAAAGAAGAATAACCAAAAACCTAACGAGTTTAAAAACGGAAATGCAACATCTCGCGCCCCAATTTGTAAAGGCATAATTGCGTTCATAAAACCGATTAATATCGGTGTGGCTGCAAAGAATATCATTGTAGTTCCATGCATCGTAATCATTTCATTATACAAACCTGCACTAATAAAATCATTCTCAGGTTTAATTAATTGAATTCGTATTATTAGAGCTTCTAATCCCCCAATTAAGAAGAAGAAGGCACCAGCGGCAATATACATATTACCAATTTTCTTATGGTCTACTGTCGTTAAATAATCCCATAAAACAGCACCAAAGCCCTTTTTTTGAGTAGTTGCTATACTCAACTTATAAACCTCCCTTTTGTCTCTCATCCCATTTTAGCTTCTTAAATTTCTTTAATTAATTCCCCCTACGCTTTCAGGAGTAACTTCTGATGGTTTCAATTGCATTAAATATGCTGCAATACTACTTGCCTCGTCCTCAGACAAATCCGGATAATTCCCTGTCATCTTATTACCAGGTTTAATAGATTCAGGGTCCATAATCCAATCTACTAAATTCTCTTCTGTAGGCTCTAAGAAACCAGCAATTTTCGTACGGTCACCAAAGTTGGTTAGGTTAGGACCAACTGCAGATGGTGATGATCCGATAGCATGACATCCCATACAATTGTTCGCTTCAAATAATTCTTTACCCTCCTGGGCAACAGCATCCTGTGGCTCGTCAGCAGGATCAACACTTTGCATATCCGCAATCCACTGATCAAATTCTTCTGGACTTACAGCAATTACTTTAAAGTCCATCAGTGAATGTGATGGTCCACATAATTCAGCACATTTGCCCCAATATACGCCTTCTTCATATGCTTCAATATACATTGTATTTACGTTTTCAGGATTTACATCCATTTTCCCAGAAATACTTGGCACCCAGAAAGAGTGAATTACATCAGAGGATTGCATATTCAAATATACTTTTTCGCCAGTAGGAATGTATAGATCCTGACTCGTTACTACTTCTTCGCCAGCATAGTTGAAATGCCACCAATACTGATTACCAGTAACTTCAATATTGATACTATCACTTGCCTCTGATTCATCCGCTAAATCAAAAACAGTCATTACAGCTGGAACTCCCATGATAAGAACTAATACAATCGGGATTGCTGTCCATACCATTTCAAGGGTGTGATTGCCTTCTACTTGTTTTGGTATGTAATTTTCTTGACCCTTCTTTCGACGGAATCGAACTAATACGATTGAATAAACAATGATTACTACTAGAAACACTACTACCATGATTAATGTTGTCAGTATAATCATATCCATCGATGTATCTGCACCGTACCCCTTTGGATCAAGCGCCGTTAAGTTTTCTTTACCACAAGCCGCTAACACAAGGGATAGAATACTTAACATCAGAACTGCTCTAATTTTCCCCATCCAACCATTCATGAATTATACCTCTCTTTCTCCTTGTTGATTCCTTATATATTAATAAATAAATTAAGGACTATAATTAGAATATTGGTAATGTGACAATTACCATCAATAAGAACATCACGGTTAAATAATTTAGAGAATAAAAGAAAATCATATTTGCCCATTTCAGATTATCCTTAGTGAAAAATCCTCTAAAACCAATAATTAACCAGGCTATATTAAGAATTGTAGCGATTACAACAAATGTCGTTCCCAAGGAAGTTAATAATAATGGCAACGGTAACAAGCAAGCAATGTATATTACAATTTGTCGCTTAGTAAACTCAAAACCATACACTACGGGAAGCATTGGCACATTCGCCGCTTGATAATCATCCCTCTTCTTCATTGCTAACGAAAGAAAATGTGGTGTTTGCCAAATAAACATAATTAAAAATAATGCAATTGGTACAATATGTAATTCAGGACTAACAGCTGTCCAGCCAATTAATGGAGGCACTGCCCCTGAAAAGCTACCAACAATCGTATTAAGCGTATACTTTCTTTTAGACCACATCGTATACAACACAACATAAATAAACCAACCAATAAATCCAAATATTGTTGCTATAATTGTGGTTAAAGATAATAAAATAAATCCAATTAAACTAGTAATAATCCCCATAATCAGGACAGACCTTAAAGAAAAGAAACCAGTTACAGTTGGTCTATTTTTCGTCCTTGTCATTATTGGATCTATATCTACATCATACCAGTTATTAAGAATACAGCCACCTGCGATTACTAACACACTTCCAATCATCGTCAGGAAAAAAGTATCCCAATGCATCGTGATGGAGGTATTAGTAAAGAAAATTGCCAGCCAAAATCCGGTAAAGGCTGTAATTAAATTTGAATTTATTATCCCTATTTTAATTAGTGATTTTAACTCCGTAAATAGTTTTTTTATCTTTGCACTATTTGAATCCGAGGTATGTAGATCCATTTCAGAATAGGACGTATCCACTTTATCCATTCTTGTCCCCCTTTCCAATACCACGATATGTATCGATTATTGTGGAATAATAGAAATGAATCCGTTTTATAAATCACTAATAACTCAATTGTACCATGGAAAGTTAATTGATTCTAGGTAACTACTTCATAATATTTGATATTTATAGATATCTTACTAACAAATTGTGACAAAATGTTGAATCTTTTATTTCTTTCTTGTAAATATCATTATGTATGCAGAAACACAATAAAAGTAGTGGATTCCTTGCCATTATTGTGTTTAAGAGTTTCCTTATATTTCCCTCTATACTATTTCTAGCAAACTCTTTCCAATAATGCAAGCGGTTTTTTACAATACACAACGTGAGAATATAATTAATTATGTTAGAATGGTATTTAAATCCTAGATACTTTTATTAAGATGCAAAGTAATTTTGTATAAGATAAAATTAATGGATTTAACATTATTTTATAGATTGAAAAGTGAGGACTACATAATGATTAAATACTTAAAGTGGTTATCTGTAATTGCTACGATTGGTATGCTCTTTATCCTCTTAGGTGGAGCACTTGTAACAAAAACAGGTTCTGAAGATGGCTGTGGAGATAGTTGGCCGTTATGTAATGCTGAATTTTCTTTTGAAATGGTTGTGGAAGTCAGTCACCGTTTAGTTACTGGAGGTGTTGGGATTATTGTTCTAGCACTTTCCATTCTTTCATGGAGATTAATTGGACATATCCGCGAAGTAAAACTGCTATCTTTTTTATCCGTTTTCTTTATCGTTTTACAATCTTTGATTGGTGCGGCAGCCGTCATGTGGGGCCAATCTGATTTCGTTCTGGCTTCACATTTTGGTATATCATTACTTTCATTTGCATCTGTATTTTTACTAATGCTACTTATCTTTGAAATTGATAAGAAATTCGATGCAGATTCACTCTACATTGAAAAGAGACATCGAACAGAGATATTGGCCTTATCCATTTATACACTAATCGTCGTGTATACTGGTGCATTAGTGCGGCACACCAATTCGAATATGGTTTGTGGAGACTGGCCATTCTGTAATAATGGAGCACCGCTTAGTTTCGCAGACTATAACTTTCAGCAATGGGTGCAAATGGGGCATCGATTATTGGCAGGCATCTTATTTATTTGGACCATTCTTATAGTTGTAAAGATGGTCAAACATTACCGTTCGAGTAGAGTAATGAGATGGGGATGGAGTATAACGCTCGCACTTATTACCTTACAAGTATTTTTTGGCGCGATGATTATTTTTACAATGCTCAATCTTGGAATCGCCTTAATGCATGCACTGGTAATATCTTGTTATTTTGGAATGTTAAGCTACTTCATTCTTCTGTCAGCCAGAAGCGCAAGACAGGAGAAGATGTTGGCTGATTCGAACTATAAGAATAATGTGTTAGATAAGCAGATTAACTAACATCACATTAAAGCTAGTAAATAAAACAAGGAAACAGGAAGGAGAATCCGCAGATTCTCCTTCCTGTTTTTTAGATTATTCTAATTCAACTAGTAAGTCTCCAACTTTAATCGCATCTCCATTTGACACGTGAATCGCTTTTATAACACCTGTAAATGGAGCTTGAATTGTTGTCTCCATCTTCATTGCTTCAGTAGTCATAATATAGTCGCCTTTTGTTACTTGATCTCCTGGTGCACAATTTACTGCTAAGACTGTACCAGGCATCGTACCACCAATATGCTTATTATTCCCTTTTTCTGCTTTTGGCCTCGTTGTTAATTTCGATTCCACGCTGTTATCCTTAATGATCACTTCTCTTGATTGACCGTTTAATTCAAAATAAACAACACGTGTGCCATCTGGTTTAGGTTCAGAAATCGAATTCAGTTTAACGATTAATGTTTTACCTTTTTCAATTTCCACTTCAATTACTTCCTCTAAATCCATTCCATAGAAAAATGTTGGTGTATCGAGTACTGACATGTCTCCATAAGTTTCTGTGAATTTATTGTATTCCATAAACACTTTTGGATAAAGTGCGTGCGCAATAACATCGAAGCTTGAAACTGGTCGATTTAGTTCCTTAAACAAGTAATCTCTCGTTTGTTTAAAGTCAACTGGTTCTAATAATTCACCAGGTCGTACTGTAATTGCCTCTCTATCTTTCAGGATAACCTTTTGTAATTTTTCTGGGAAGCCTTGATATGGTTGTCCAATATATCCTTGCGCGAATTCAATAACAGAATCTGGGAAGTCAATTGTTGCACCACGCTCATAAACATCTTCTTCCGTTAAATTATTCTGCACCATAAAGAGTGTCATATCTCCAATAACCTTTGATGATGGTGTTACCTTAATAATATCACCAAACATTTCATTCACTTGATGGTATGTCTTTTTAACTTCATCCCAGCGTTCTTCTAATCCGACAGCCTTTGCTTGCTGCTTTAAATTACTATACTGTCCGCCAGGCATTTCATGGAAGTAAATCTCTGTATGTGGTGCCTTCATTCCACTTTCGAAATCTTGATAATATTCACGAACACCTTCCCAGTAATTTGATATTTTCTCATAGTTTGCAATATCTACTTTAGGCTGGCGACCTGTACCTTCTAATGCATGATATAAGGATTGTGCACTTGGTTGTGATGTAAGTCCTGCCATTGCACCTGTTGCAACATCGACTACATCAACCCCGGCATCAATTGCACGAGTATACGTCACAATTCCATTTCCACTAGTATCATGCATATGCAAATGAATCGGGATATCAAGTGCATCCTTTAAGCTAGTAATTAATTGATATGCTGCTTCCGGTTTTAATAATCCCGCCATATCTTTAATACCTAGAATATGTGCTCCAGCATCTTCAAGCTCTTTGGCTAAATCGATATAATAATTCAAATCATATTTTTTACGGCCAACATCTAAGATATTTCCTGTATAGCACATCGTGGCTTCAGCAATTTTATTGTTTTCTCTCACTGAATCAATCGCAAGTCGCATGCCCTCAACCCAATTTAAACTATCAAAGATTCGATAAACATCAATACCAGCATTGGCACTCTTTTCAACGAATTCCCGAATTAAGTTATCTGGATAATTCTTATAGCCAACCGCATTGCTCGAACGAAGAAGCATTTGGAATAGAATATTCGGCATTTGTTCCCTGAGCTTAATTAATCTTGTCCACGGATCCTCTTTTAAGAAACGGTAGGCAACATCAAACGTTGCTCCACCCCACATCTCAACTGAGAACAGATTTGGTAGCAGACGTGCTGTTGGCTCTGCAATTTGTAACATATCCTTCGTTCTAACCCTTGTAGCAAATAGAGATTGATGAGCATCACGGAAAGTTGTATCCGTTAATAAAACCTCTTGTTGCTCCTTCAACCATTTTGCTAACCCCTCAGGTCCAAGTTCATCTAGAATTTGCTTAGTACCACGAGGCATTTCTTCAAAAGTATCTACCGCGGGAATACTTAGTTTTGTAAATTGTGGCTTATCCTTCTTAATTGTACCCTCTACACCATTAATCGTTGCATTTCCGATATATGTAAGCATTTTTGTTCCGCGGTCCTTACGTGTTGGGAAAATGAATAATTCAGGTGTTTTATCAATAAACGTTGTATCACATTTTCCTGTTAAAAATTGTTCATGCTGAATAACATTTTCTAAAAACGGTATATTCGTTTTGATTCCGCGAATTCTGAATTCCTTTAGATTTCGAATCATTTTGCTTGCCGCTTGTTCGAAGCTCGTCGCCCATGTTGATACTTTTACTAGTAAAGAGTCGTAGTGTGGCGAAATAATTGCACCTTGGAATCCATTACCTGCATCCAAACGGACACCAAACCCTCCACCAGAGCGGTATGCGACGATTCTCCCTGTATCAGGCATGAAATTATTTAACGGATCTTCCGTTGTGATTCGTGATTGAATTGCATATCCATCTGTTCTAATTTTTTCTTGTTCAGGTATATTAATTGAATCGTCGTGCAGACTTCTTCCCTCTGCAACTTTTATTTGGGTTTGAACGATATCAATACCAGTAACCATTTCTGTAATTGTATGTTCTACTTGAACACGTGGGTTAACTTCGATGAAATAAAATTCTTTGTCTGTCACAAGAAACTCTACTGTACCGGCATTTAAGTAATTTACTTTTGACATCAATTGTACTGCAGCATTACAGATTTCCTCACGCAGCTCATCGGTAATTGATAAACTTGGAGCAATTTCAATAACTTTTTGATGACGACGCTGAATCGAGCAATCGCGATCATATAGATGAACGATGTTTCCGTTTTGGTCACCAATAATTTGAACTTCAATATGCTTTGGATTTTGAATTAATTTTTCTAAGTATACTTCATCATTACCAAATGCTGCTTTTGCCTCAGATTTCGCACGGTCATATGCTTCAGACACACTTTGTTCATCTTCAACAATTCGCATTCCACGACCACCTCCACCGAGGGAAGCTTTAATAATGATAGGATAGCCATATTTACTGCCGAATGTTTTCACGTCTTCTACAGATTCGATAGGTCCATCACTTCCAGGAATAATTGGAATTCCTGCGTTCGATGCTTGTTCTCTTGCCTTTACCTTGTCACCAAACATATTTAAATGCTCACTCGTTGGTCCGATAAAAATAATTCCTTCTTCTTCGCATCGTTTAGCAAATTGAATATTTTCAGATAAGAATCCATAACCTGGATGAATTGCATCTACATTCACACTTTTTGCTAACCGAATAATTCCCTCGATATCTAAATACGCGTCAATCGGCTTCAATCCTTGACCAATTAAATAAGCCTCGTCTGCTTTAAAACGATGGAATGATGAATTATCTTCATTTGAATAAATTGCAACGGTGCGAATGTTAAGCTCTGTACATGCTCTGAAAACACGAATAGCAATTTCCCCACGATTTGCGACTAAAACTTTTTTAATTTCCTTCACTTCTGTCATAGTAATCCACCCCTGTTATTATTGTTAGTATTGTGAATAGTCATGTAATTTAGCTTTGTTCATGTTCTTTCCTTTTCACATTCATTGCTACGTTATTTAGTACCCCCATAGAAATAAGTAAAACAAATAATGATGATCCACCATTACTTACGAAAGGTAATGGAACACCAGTTATCGGAAGTAAACCGCTGATTGCACCTAAATTGATACATGCTTGGATCCCGACCATTGAGGATATACCTATTGCCAGTAATGCCCCAAAGCTATCTTCGCTTTTCCTAGCAATAAAAATTCCCCTTAACACAATAATCGCTATTAAACCTATCACGATGATGACACCGATAAACCCTAGCTCTTCAGCAACTGTTGCCATAATAAAATCAGATTCCGCTTGGGTCAAGTATCCAAGCTTCTGTACACCTTGACCAAGTCCTACACCAGTAATTCCTCCAGTACCAATCGCTAAATACGATTGTATTAATTGATACCCATCAGAATCTGGAGTTTCAAAAGGCTGGTATGCACCGGTAAACCTTGATAGTCGTTCATCTGTCACCATATACGGTATAGCTAAAATAACCAGTCCAACTCCCAAAGCAATTAGGAGTGACAAATGCTTGAATCTTATACCTGAGCTGAAAATAACAGAACAAGCAATTAGAAAGATAATCGAAGCTGTACCAATATCCGGCTGTAAGACGACTAAAGCTAAGACTATCCCTGTCATGATTAGTGGGGGCAATACACCTTTAGAAAAATTATCTAGGTAGGATTGCTTTTTTGAATATACAGAGGCTAAATACATAATCAATGCTATTTTTGCAAATTCTGCTGGTTGGAGACTGAAAGGGCCAATTCTAAACCATGATTTTGCATTATTTACCACAGCTCCAAAAATCAAAACAGCAAGTAATAGTAAAATAACGCCAAAAATAATCGGTTTTATTAATTTTTGATAATGCCTGTATGGAAATATACTAGTTACAGTAAATCCAACTAGCCCAATTGCAAACCACATTGCCTGCCGCTTAAGGTAGTAAGTACTTTCCAACCCCTCAACAACAGCTGATACCATACTTGCACTGTATATCATCACAAGACCGAAAGCAGTTAAAAGTAATGGTGTAATTATTAATGTAAAATCATAATCTCTTAATCTCTGAATCATCTTACTTCTCCCTACTAAATATGTATTTATTAGAAAACTTGGTTGTCACCAGAATTATCGGTGACAGCCATGGCTGCACTTATGTAGTAAGAACGTTTTTTATACTTTCCTAACTAATAAGAGGAAGTTCTAATCGTTTACAACATGGCAATGTGAATAATCACTTGTCCGATTGATACATATTTATTATAAGTACCTGTATCCCTGAAGCAACAATTTGCGAACTCCTTCGCCTATTTTCAAAATAGTTTGATAAGTTGAGATGAATTAGAAATTTTTATTAGTATAACACATTTATGTAAATAGTGTAATATTTTAAATTTATTATTCTAATTTCATCATTCAAAATTCGATAAAGGCCCATTTTTTAAGTGATAGGCCTAGTTTTGTTACGTTGTAATAGTCAACTATTTTACTTATTAAAATCAAGTATCTTAGACAAAAAAACCTTGCCATGTTCCTTTAGGGCAAAGTTTTTGCTAATAATTCTAACGCCGAAATGCATGTTTAATGTTCACAAAGCCGTTTGTGATGCTTCATGCAATATATTAAGCTTCTTCTCTAAGTTATCAAGAAGGGCCTTACCTTCATTCTCATCAATTAATTGTAAGCGAACTGCAAAATCTATTTCTCTAGAAAGTCCAAACATTTGCGTATCCAAAACATCTTCATAAACAGGACATTGTGGCATTGTTAAGTTTTGAATTTGAACCTCTATAAGTCGTAAAATCTTGTCTGCGTCAGCCTTTAGAAGGGCATAGGCGTTTTCACGATGATTTATAGTTACCTCCGGCATCAATTTAGATCATCCCCTCCGATAAACACTCTCTTTTATATTATATTATCGTTAGATATAAGAAAATGCAAATGATATAAAGTGAAATATTTTATTAGGTCTGGTATTCTTGACAAAGATACATACATTATTAGGGGGAAAAGAAAATGATTGTGCCAATTACTGGAAAAGTGAATTATTCAATAACACTAGATCCGACTGTTTGGATTTTTGATGATCGAAAAATAAAATTTGAAGAAGCCTTTAATCAGCCATTGCCTGCTTCTAGTAAAAATAATGAGCTTGAAGAAGCTTCACAAAGATGGGAACGAGCAATTAATCCACCCGTAAATAAAGGAATAACACGATTAGAAGGAGAAGAAATCTTAAAGCATTCGTACGTGATGCCGATAAAAGATTTTATTAGAAATGCAGAAATCCAGTCAGATGCTGTAAATGCAATACTAGTTATTAATGATGATCAACAAGATACCATTACAATTACATTAAAGGAATTAGAAGACAGTTATTTGCAATTCGCAATGAATGGCAAACCATTAAAAGATGGCCCTGTATATTTCTTCTATCAAGATGGGTCAAATAAAGACAATCCAATTAAAAATGTAAAAAAGATTATCATTAATTAGATTCTAACTAGCTGTTACTATTATTAGTCACAGCTTTTTTAATATTACTCGTTAACAGTCCATTTTCACTTTAGTTCTTCTAATTACCGTATATTTTTTCCTATTCCAACCAAAATAACAATATCGAAAGTTATTAGGAGGGAAAATAAAATGAGATTATATTTAAGTATCTTCTTTATCATAACTACATTTTTTATTACTGGTTGTGCAGACACAAATGAAAATTCCCTTGCACCTAAGTCACATAATGATGATCAATTGATGCAGGTCAAGAATTCCTCGCCTACAGAATTACAGAATCTATCCAATGGCGAAATCGCCGACCATTTAGCGCATCTTGCGGCCGAAGTACCTGATGTAAACGGTGCCTCCGCTGTCGTCGCCGGCCCATATGCTGTTGTAGGTATAGATGTAGATAAAGATCTTGATCGGACACGCGTAGGATCCATCAAATATTCAGTATCGGAGGCACTTTATCATGACCCGTACGGAAAATCTGCTGTAGTTGTAGCTGACGCAGATGCAACGGAAAGAATTCGTGGAATGGCAGATAAAATTCAACAAGGTTATCCTGTTCAAGGCATTGTAGATGAGCTAGCAGCGATTGTCGGAAGATTTATGCCTGAATTTCCGGTTAACGAAAATCAACCAACTGAGCCAGATCAAAATAAGCAATCGATTCCTCAAGGGGATAGGAGCAAATTAAAAGACGTGGAAGATGAACAATCGAACCACCATAAAGATAATTGACCATACCAAATCAGAATAGTATAAAATAGTTAGTAGCCAGGAAACATTTTATCCTGGCTACTAACTATTTACCATAATTAATCTTCTTCTTTTTTTTCATTATAATACTGTACACCAAATTGGGAACCTTCTGACACCATTTTTGAATTTTCTAATTGAGCCTGATCCATACTTGGTGCTTCATCTGGAACGCCAGCATTATCAAATGTTGAGTATTGATCTTGCTTATTCAACACCTTGTTTTTCAGACTTTGAAAGTTCTCTTTTAGTTTTTCTCTATTTCCCTTCTCTTTTAAATAGTACCCCGCAACCGATGCACCGATTGCGCTTACTGCACCAATGCTTGAAAATAAATAACGTTTTTTCATAATATCATCCCTTCTTTAAAAAGAGCATTTGTACTTATCTTCCCCGTTTGATCTATTTTAAAACGTCCACATATCGCATCTTTTTTTAAGTTTTAAGATAAGATGATTTCCACTGATAGTTGTTATCCATCCTTTATGCTATACTTATTAACATACTTTTCTAGTTAGAGGTGACAGTTATGCAAGTAAAATGCTCGCTTTGTGATCAAATAGATGTCATTGATGATAATGCCACGAAGGCTAAACGATTAAGAAATCGTCGAATTTATATGTATTTATGTAAATCTTGTTATGATAGAATCGAATATAAGACAACACAACGTCATGAAACAGGTAATTTCCGTTTATATCGGGAAAAGAAAAAACCTGATGATTTCTTTTAATCAATAGAACAATATACATGCATAGAAAATGCCAAGAAATCTTGGCATTTTCTATGCATTATTTTTTTTATCCTTACGTTGGAGATGAAGCCTGGTCCGATAGATTGCAAGCACGATAATGATAATAATCAAACTTTCCGTCATTGGCATTCTCAAAATACTGAAAATCGTTATAATATATGTACCAACAAAGAGCATAGCATAAACAAAAATATTTTTTAAAAGAGTTAGCTTTCTTGCAAAACCTAGTTTAAACGCAATTGCTGCAAGAATAAGATTCATAAAATAGAATATCCAGAAAATATTTTTCGTACCATTGTTATCTACAATCAAATCAAAAAACATACTTAATCTCTTCCCCCATTTCATATCAAATGATGCTTCAGACCAATTCATTTTTCTATTTATTGAACTAGAATTACGCTGCTTACTGAACAAATAAATGCATTCAACTAACTTAAAACAATTCAAACTCTTTGTATATCATACTAAAACTTCTCTTTCCCTGCCAGTAAAAGTAAAGGATTTCGAAAACTACATTTTGAATCCCTTTACATTTTAGGATATACTAAAATTATTAAGATACTAAATTCAATTAAATAACTGCTTTTATTTATAAAAAATGAGGTGCTAATTACGTGAAAAAAGTAAATGTTCTTATGTTGTTGCTTTCTATCCTAGTAATCGTGATGTTCCTAGGAGTAGGATTGTCAATTGCATTACGTAACATCTGGCTTATCCTGTTATTTTTAATTTTAGGGTTCTCCCTGATGTCTATAGGCTTAGCAAGAAAAAAGAAAGTGACATGAGTCACTTTCTTCCTTTCTTAAGATACATGATAATGTCCTGTTGCAGATTTGGATTACAAGTCAATACAGAATTCTTTGCCAGCATATTCAGCTTCGCACCATCAATATCAGTTGTCACTCCGCCAACTTCATTGACAATTACTATTCCTGCTGCAATATCCCACGGAGCAAGACTCATCGTTAAATACCCATTAACAATTCCTTCTGCTACATATGCAAATTCGAGTGCTGCAGAGCCATATGTTCTACTTCCTCTTATGTTACGAACAAACTGCTGCATTACCTTCTCATCGACTAGACGGTTGTCACATAACCAAAAATGATTTAACCCAATAATTGCTTCATCAAACTTTACATTCTGCTTCAATGGTGCTAATTTATTCTCGTTTTTATATGCGCCTTCCGTTCTTTTTGCATGATATAAAATATCAGCCATAACATCGTAAATTAATCCTATTTCACCAATTCCATCATGGTAAATCCCAACAGATATTGCAAAATTTCGCTTTTGATGGACAAAATTCATCGTTCCATCAATCGGATCAATTATCCATACTGTGCCATCTAAAGCGGTGAGTTTATCACCATATCCTTCTTCACCAATAATAAAGTGTTCAGGGTAGTTTTGATTTATTTTTTCTACAAAATATGCTTCTGTTTCTTTATCCATCGTTGTGACAAGATCATTTGGATTTGATTTAGTATCAATAACTAGTGGGTCATCGATTTTTGTTCTAATATTTTTACCTGCTTCTAATACCCATTCTTTTGCTTGATTATATATCGCATTTCTTACATCTGTATTCATCCATCTACCCCCATTTACCTGATACTTAATATTGTATCAAATAGAATGAAGTGCGTCATATTAATCTATCCTGAATCAGATTTTATACTTCATTTTCTATTTCAAGCATCTGGCTTCTTAGTGATTCTAGTCGTTCTTTTGTTTTTATTATTTGAATGCTATCTTTTTCCTGCATCGCATCATATAATGTAACTAGCTCGTAATCAATTTCCATTCGAATTACCGGCAGCTTTTCTTCCGCTTCTTTTCTTTTTAATGCTTCCATAACATATTTCACTTCGTTCACAACCTTTCGTTTAGCTCTATACCATCGATTTTACTTTCTTATATTTTATGATTTACTCTGTGATTCGTTCATTCAATTTTCAGAAATCAGTTATTTATTTTATATCTTTTCCCAATTTGGGCCGTATTTAAACATAGCTTCCTTTATTATTTCCTTGAAACAGTTGATATTGCTTGACTTTCCCTAATCAATACTTAATAATTATCATTACATTTTCAATTTATTGGAAGGTGAATAATTTGGCTTTTACAGGTTTTATAAAGCATGATTTCGATACGTTTCAACTCAACGAGCTGGATACGAGAATGGAAGCTATCCAGACAAGAATTCAGCCTAAATTTCAAGAAATTGGTAGTGAATTAGTAGATTACCTATCTGCTCAATTAGGAAATGAAGTATATTTACATATTGCTAGACATGCTAGAAGAACAGTGAACCCACCAAATGATACATGGTTAGCAATTGCTGATAATAAACGCGGGTACAAACAACATCCACATTTTCAGGTTGGTTTATTTGATGACCATGTATTCGTCTGGATGGCACTTATTTATGAACTACCGTATAAAAGGGAAATTGCGAAATCACTAATCGAACATTTTGATGATATTAAGCAGCTGCCTAATAATTTCGTCGTTTCGATGGATCATATGAAGAAGGATTCTATTAATCTAAAAAAATTGCAGAAGAAACAACTGGAGAGATTCCGGGATGTGAAGAAAGCAGAATTTCTAATTGGTTTGCAGCTCCCCTTCGACGATACAAGAGTCACTGACGGTGATAAATTTATAAAAACTGTTAAAGATACATACGATAAACTGATTCCACTTTATCGTATTGCCCTTCAGTCTAGAATAACAAAGTGAGGCAGCGTTTTCAGCTGCCTCACTTTGTTTAAAATTTCCAAGCATTCCTAATACTATCTGCTTCAGAAACAATGGACCGAATTAACTCATCAACAGTTGGTATATCATGGATTCTAACAGATGATTGCCCTGCCCAGCCAAATCCATTATTTAAATTTCCATCATAAATATATCGTTTATTCGCATCACCACTAATGTATTCTTTTATGGATTCATATCCTTGTTCTAATTTTTCAATTGCTAAAATATCCTCTGTCCATGAGTTTCTCAATGCCCTTGCAGGTGCACCTATAGAACGCTTTATTACTATCGTACTATTTTCATCTGCATCAACAATTGCCTGCTTGTAATCAGTATGTGCAGCTATACATTCCTTCGTAGCGATAAACCTCGTTCCCATTTCAATCCCCTCTGCACCTAAACTAAGAGCAGCCATGAGTCCCCTGCCATCAACAATTCCTCCAGATGCAATTACAGGTATTGATACATGATCAACAACCTCTGGAGTTAAGACAAAGGTTCCCAGATCATTCCTCCCTAGATGGCCACCACCTTCCTGCCCGACTACCATCACAGCATCTGCACCCAATTCCTCCGCCTTTTTCGCCTGTCGCTTAGCTGCTACCAGCACTAAGGTTTTGATATTATGACCTTTCGTTATTTCAATTACCGCTTTTGGATTTCCCCCAGTAACAGAGATAACTGGAACTTTCTCTTCAATTGCCACGTGAACCATCTCGACAAATGGTCTTCCATGTTGACCTATCGCAAAATTAACACCATATGGCTTAGTCGTTAAGCTTTTCACACGTTTAATTTCTTTTCTTAATTCATCTGGTCCAGGTAAGCTCATTGCAGTGATCTGTCCTAAGCCTCCTGCGTTGGAAACTGCTGCCGCTAAATCAGAATATGCTAAATAAGCAAGTCCACCCTGAATAATTGGATACTTAATATTTAATAATGTTGTTATCCTCGTATTAATTTTCATCTTAACTCACCTTCATCTCATGCATTTTATTTAATAATAACATGCCACATATGTAAATTCGATTATCTTACAAAACTGTTTTATAAAAGAAAAAACAGCTACATTATTTAATGTAACTGTTTTCATTATCAATCTATGAAAATAAATATTCAGATAATCATTTATTCAGTCAACGAATCCGTCTGAACTTTCTATTTAGCTGTATACTTATTATTATTTTTCACAGCTAGGACATGTACTATAAAGAGTTGTTACTTTTTCATCGTCATAGTTTTCAATAACTTGCTGACAATCTTGACAAATAATCGTTCCCATTAGCCCATCCCCTTTGCATTCTTTTTGATAACGTATTCATATTATAATATAACACATTTAATAAATCAACCTCCAATTAGTATAACATATTAAAAATTTTATTATGATTAAAGATATATATATTAGTGTATGACAGATTATAATGAATAATAATAATAAAAGTGCTATAACAACTTGTTACAGCACCTAAAATGACCTTCTATTGATTTACTTAAGAATTCAACGTTAATTTGTTAGAATTAAGTTTGGATCTACCACTTCATATCCACTTTCACGCAATCCCTTAATAATGTCTGCAAGTGCAGCTGCAGTCCATTCTCTGTCATGCATCAATAAATTGGCTCCGGGTTTAAGAAGTGAATAAGACACATCAACCTCTGGGCCTTCTCCAGTTATCATTGCGGTTGTTAGCTTATCTTTATCCATATAAGGCTCAAAATAATCATAACCATAGGTCCAGTTCATTAACACCATTCCTTCTTCCTTTACTACCTGCTTTGAGTAATCTGTATTAACACCATTTGGTGCACGGAAAAACTTTGGTCGTTCACCTATTATCTCTTCAATCCGATTATTCAATGAAACAATTTCTTCTTTTTGCTTCTCTTCTGAAATTGTTGTTAATAAAGGATGGTTATATGTATGGTTGCCAATCAAAAAACCCATGTCGTGAATTTTTTTTAATTGCTCTTTTCCCTCTGGGCTGTTGATAAAATGTCCATTAACAAAGAATATTGCACTTGCATCCAAAGATTTCAGAGTTTCAGCAATTTGTAATGAATATTTATCAGGGGCATCATCAAAGGTTAATAGTACAACATCTTCATTAATTTCATCTTTTATCGGAATAATCGATGAATCATCAGAAACTTGGTATGCCGCACTTACTTCCTCCACTTCCTCCTTCAGTTCATCCTCTTCCACTTTTGGTTTCTTTTCCTCTATAAATTCTTCCGTTTCACTATTTTGCTCTTGAACGTTTTTGCTCGGCTCATTCTTTTCAGCCTCACTCGGAATGGTTGGTTGTGATGCTGACTCACTGTTACATGCGGTTAAAATTAACATTGACATTACAATTAAAATGGTAATTACAACTTGTTTCACAAGCAAAGTCTCCTTCTGTTTAGAATAATTCAGTACTTTATCAATCTTTAACTTTAGTCTTAACATGTTTTACTTAATCCTAATAGATTCATAAAGTAATAGTGGAAGAATATTCCTATGCGTTTTTAATCTATATACCCTTTTCAGTAAATAAAAAACAAAAGGGATAGCTAAATTACTAGCTATCCCTTTAATAATTATTAATCATGCTTACATAATATGGATTGGTTTACCAAGCGCTACTTCTGCAGCTTCCATTGTAATTTCACCCAATGTTGGATGTGCATGGATTGTTAATGCGATATCTTCCGCAGTCATACCTGATTCAACAGCTAAGCTAAGTTCAGAAATCATATCACTAGCATTAGGTCCAGCGATTTGTCCACCAAGAACTAATCCGTCTTCTTTACGAGTAATAAGTTTCAAGAAACCATCGCTATTGTTTAGTGATAAAGCACGTCCATTTGCCGCAAATGGGAATTTACCAACTTTAACATCATATCCTGCATCTTTTGCTTGTTGCTCAGTCAAGCCAACTTGTGCAAGTTCTGGCTCTGTAAATGCAACCGCAGGCATACCGATATAATCAACTTCAGATTTCTCACCGCTAATTGCTTCAGCAGCAATTTTACCTTCATAAGATGCTTTATGCGCAAGTGGAAGACCTGGTACAATATCACCAATTGCATAGATATTTTCGATATTAGTACGAGATTGCTTATCTACTTTGATAAGACCCTTCTCATCCATTTCGATACCAACTTGTTCAAGACCAAGTTCTGAAGTATTTGGACGACGACCAACTGTTACTAATACATAATCAGCTTCTACAGTCTCTTCTTTACCTTTTACTTCATAAGTAACTTTTACACCATCAGCAGTTTCTTCTACACCTTTAGCCATTGCTTCTGTGACAATTGTTGCGCCTTTAGCTTTAAGACGTTTCTTAACTAATGCTGTCATTTGTTTCTCGAATCCGCCTAAGATATCTTTAGCACCTTCAAGGAATGTTACTTCTGTACCGAAGTTAGCATATGCTGATCCTAATTCACTACCAACATATCCAGCACCGATAACTACTAATTTCTTCGGTACTTCTTTCAAGTTAAGAGCTCCAGTTGAATCTAATACACGATCAGAGAACTTGAAAGTAGGGATTTCAATTGGTCGTGAACCAGTTGCAATAATACAGTTATTAAATTTATATGTTTGAGAAGAATTCTCATCCATTACTTTTACTGTATTTGCATCATGGAAATAGACTTCGCCTCTTACGATATCAACTTTATTCCCTTTAAGTAAACCTTCAACACCAGAAGTAAGTTTCTGAACAACGCTACCTTTCCACTCTTGAACCTTTGTGAAATCAACAGTAACATTTTCAGATTTAATTCCTAGTGCTTCGTTACCTGCCGCACTTTCAGCTGAATGCCCAGCAGAAATTAATGCCTTAGATGGGATACAGCCTACGTTTAAGCAAACCCCACCGATTGCACCTTTTTCAACAATTGTTACTTTTTGACCTAGTTGTGCTGCACGGATTGCAGCTACATAGCCACCAGGTCCAGCGCCAACAACTAACGTATCTACTTCGATTGGGAAATCTCCTACTACCATTCTTTTACGCCTCCATCATAATTAATTGTGGATCATTTAGTAATCGTTTGATTTGATTTAAAGCGTTTTGTGCTGTTGCACCATCAACGATACGATGATCAAAGCTAAGTGATAATGCAAGGACAGGAGCAATTACGATTTCACCATCTTTTACGATTGGCTTCTCAGCAATTCGCCCGATACCAAGAATACATGCTTCTGGGTAGTTAATTACAGGTGTAAACCATTGACCACCAGCAGAACCAATATTTGAAATGGTATTTGAAGCGCCTTTCATCTCATCTGGTGTAAGTTTACCATCACGAGCTTTAACTGCCAATTCATTTATCTCCTGAGAAATCTCAAAGATTGATTTGCGGTCAGCATTTTTAACAACTGGTACAAGTAATCCGCGATCTGTATCAGCAGCAATACCAACATTGTAATAATGTTTTTCAACGATTTCGTCAGTAGCATCATCAATATAAGAATTTAGAATTGGATATTTCTTAGATGCTGAAACTAAAGCTTTCACAACGTATGGCAAGAATGTTAATTTAATTCCTTGATCAGCTGCAACTGCTTTGAATTTCTTGCGGTGTGCAACTAATGCAGACACTTCCACGTCGTCCATTAATGTAACATGTGGTGCTTTTGATTTAGAGTTAACCATTGCTTTAGCAATAGCTTTACGAATACTTGTCATCTTTTCACGTGATTCAGGGTATTGACCTTCTGAAACAACTGGAGCTTGTTTAGAATCAGTGCTCTTATCAGTAGATTCCTCTGCTTGAGTAGCTTCTAAAGATTGGCCACCATTTAGATAATTGTCGATATCTTCTTTTAGAACACG
Organism: Oceanobacillus zhaokaii; assembly: GCF_003352005.1. Classification (GTDB taxonomy): domain Bacteria; phylum Bacillota; class Bacilli; order Bacillales; family Amphibacillaceae; genus Oceanobacillus; species Oceanobacillus zhaokaii. Next base: position 1,676,502 of record NZ_CP024848.1, on the reverse strand, counting down.
ACCATTTTTACCAGTACCTGAAACTGCTTGAATGTTCACATCGTTTTCACGAGCATATTTTCTAACAGAAGGCATTGCAATAACACGTTTGCCATCAGATTCTTCAGCTGGTGCCGATTCTGCTGCTGGTTTTTCTTCTGATTTCGTTTCAGCTTTAGGTGCTTCTTCCTTCGCTTCTTCAGCTGGTTCTTCGGATTCATATCCTTCAGCATCTAATGAAATAAATGTATTTCCAACAGTTGCTACTTCACCTTCTGCAACATGGATTTTCTTAACTGTACCATCTACTGGAGAAGGAATTTCAACGACAGCTTTATCGTTTTGAACCTCACATAGTGTATCGTCTTCTTTAACTTCATCGCCTTCATTTACGAACCACTTTACAATTTCACCTTCTGTGATTCCTTCACCAATATCTGGGAACTTAAATTCAAATGCCATTAATATTACCTCCTATCTCAAATTAAAAGTTTACAACAGCTTTAATTTTTTCAACGATATCTTGATGATTTGGCAACCATACTTCTTCTGCTTCTGAGAATGGATAAATCGTATCTGCAGCTGTAACTCTTAGTACTGGTGCTTCTAGATGTAAAATTGCTCTTTCTTGAATTTCTGCAACGATATTTGCTGCTATACCTGCTTGACGTTGTGCTTCTTGTACAACGACTGCACGACTTGTTTTCTTAACAGATTCCATTACTGTTTCATAATCAACTGGTGAAACAGTACGAAGGTCGATTACTTCAACATCAATACCTTCTTTTTCTAATTCTTCTGCAGCTTTTAATGATGAGTGAACCATTGCACCGTAAGCAACAACTGTTACATCTTTACCTTCACGTTTAACCGCTGCTTTACCAAGTTCAATTGTATATTCTTCTTCCGGAACTTCTTCACGGAATGAACGGTATAGTTTCATATGCTCTAGGAACACTACTGGATCATTATCACGAATAGATGAGATTAATAAACCTTTTGCTTCGTATGGTGTAGAAGGGATTACTACTTTAATTCCTGGTGTTTGAGCGATTAATCCTTCTAATGAGTCAGCATGCATTTCTGGAGTATGAACCCCGCCACCAAATGGCGCACGAACCGTAATTGGTTGGTTTTTTGTACCACCAGTACGGAAACGAATACGGTTCATTTGACCAGCTACAGAATCCATTACTTCAAATAAGAAACCGAAGAATTGGATTTCTGGTACTGGACGATATCCTTCTAATGCTAGTCCAATTGCAAGACCACCAATTCCTGATTCAGCAAGTGGAGTATCGAATACACGATCTTCACCGAATTCTTTTTGTAATCCTTCGGTAGCACGGAATACACCGCCGTTTTGACCAACGTCTTCACCAAAAACTAGCACGTTTTCGTCATTTTTAAGTTCATTACGCATTGCATCAGTTATTGCTTGGATCATTGTCATTTGTGCCATGAGTTATTTCGACTCCTTTGCTTGGTACTCTTCCATTTGCGCTTGCAAGTTCACTGGAAGTTCTTCATACATAAATCCGATCAAATCTGTTACTTTTTGTTTTGGAGCTTGGTCAGCTTTTTTAATAGCTTCTTTAATGTCGTTCTTCGCTTCTTCGATTACTTTTGTTTCTTCTTCTTCAGACCATAATTTCTTGCCTTCTAAGAATTTACGGAAACGAATAAGTGGATCTTTCTTTTCCCATTCTGAATTTAATTCATCAGAACGATAACGAGTTGGATCATCACCAGACATTGTATGTGGACCATAACGATATGTTAATGTTTCGATTAATGTTGGACCTTCACCATTGATTGCGCGTTCACGAGCATGCTTTGTTGCTGCATAAACAGCTAACACGTCCATTCCGTCAACTTGAATTCCTTCAATACCTGCTGCAATTGCTTTCTGCGCTAAAGTTTTAGCTGAAGTTTGTTTTTCTCTTGGTACAGAAATAGCAAATCCGTTATTTTGCGCAATAAAAATTGCTGGAGCTTTATATGCACCTGCAAAGTTCATACCTTCATAGAAATCACCTTGTGATGTACCACCATCACCAGTCCAAGTAACTGCAACAGCTTGTTTACCACGTTTCTTAATTCCTAGTGCAACTCCTGCTGCTTGTACATATTGTGCACCAATAATAATTTGCGGAAATAACGCTCTTACATCTTCAGGGAATTGCCCACCAGCAAAATGTCCTCTTGACCATAGGAATGCTTGATGTAATGGAAGTCCTTGCCAAATTAATTGTGGAACATCACGGTAACCTGGCAATAAGAAATCCTCTTTTTCTAATGCAAAATGGCTACCTAGTTGTGAAGCTTCTTGACCAGCTGTTGGAGCATAGAACCCTAAACGTCCTTGACGGTTAAGTGCAATAGAACGTTGATCTAATACACGTGTATATACCATGCGGCGCATTAACTCTTTTAATTCCTCATCTGATAGTTCAGGCATATCTGCTTTATTAACAATTTTTCCATCTTCATTAAGAATTTGGAATGTTTCGAACTGATTTTCAACACTCTCTAATACGTGTTTCAAAATAGTCACCTATCCTTTCTATCCCAAAAAATATTTTCTTTGATAGCTTTCCCAACTAACAAAAACTAAAACTAAAAAAACCTCTATATTTGTTGTACCCTTTTAAACTTTATTAACACTTATGTGATTTCAATAAACTGTTATATTATTAAGTATCAGTTTGAATGGTACAATCATGAATACAAACTCATGATAGACTATTTTCTCTATGTCGTCAATACTAATGTGCTGTATACTATTCAACAATGTAAGGTGTTACAATTTTAATCTTGAATGATTAATCATTATACCTTCTGTTGTTATATTACACTATCAACATTGTTATAATACATTAAATCTACTTAGAAAACTTGGTTGCACTTATATGCTGAAATAGTTTTTATGCTATCTTGTTCTGGGCAATAAAAAGAGGACTGAACCCGAGTTTCAGCCCTCACTATTATTCATCCTCATAGGTTACATTCATATCAGCGAGTATGTAAAATTCTTTCTTTAATGCATTATACTCTGTTGTATATTTATTAAAATTCTTATTCTCATCTAATATCTTTTGATAGCTTTCATTAATTTGATTAATTTGCTCTGTTAATGTCTCCTGCTCTAAATCCTCTTGTTGTAACAGCGAATATAATTCTTTCTCTTGTTCCAGCGACTGTGTATAAGCCTCATGCAACTTGTCATATGAATCGTATCGATTCTCCATCATTTCGTACATTTTATTCGCCTCTTGTTTTAACTCTTTATCTTCCAGCTCATCAATCAATGGACGTGTTTTATTAAATTCTTCTCTTGATGCATCGATACTTTCTTTTTCCAGCTTAATTTTTTCTGTTCTTTCATCGATAATGCCAGTTGCTTTTTTAGCTAGCTCTTTAATTTTATCAAATTCATCCATTCCTAAATCGATAATTTGACTATATATTTCTTGCTCCTGCATTTCTAATTCTGTAATACTTTCTTGTTGCGATTCAAATCCCTCTTCTAAGTTTACTGCTTCTTCTAAATGATTATGTATTTGTACCTGTGTTGATTCACCACTACATGCTGAAAGAAATACAATAAATAGCATCATAGCAATCCCAATTAGCATTGAACCGTTCCACTTCATCCAAGCACCCTCCTTCATCATGTTGCTTCAATAATATGTTTTACAGTATAACATAAAACATTCAAAAAACGATTTACAATCTTATATACATTATATCCTAGTGTAAAATAAATGATTAAAACCTATAACCTATGTTAAAATAATATGATATATACTGTAGCTTTATGTAATTAGAAATTTGATTGTCCTTTGTTAGCAACTAAGGAGGTTAGGGGATTTTCACTAGTCGCTGGGATCTGAGGGAAAATTTTTAAAAAAAGTTATCCACGGTCCTAATCTATAATAACTACCGAAACATTGAAAAAGGAGTATGAATCATGATAACCATGAAAGACATCGTTCGTGAAGGACATCCTTCATTAGAAAAAGTAGCAAAAGAAGTAGAGCTACCTCTTCGTGATGAGGATAGACAGCTTCTGCTTGATATGATTACCTTCTTGAAAAATAGTCAAGATGATGAAATCGCAGCTAAATACGACCTGCGAGCAGGTGTTGGATTAGCAGCACCACAGCTTGGAATTGAGAAACGATTAATTGCAGTTTACTTTGAGGATACAGATGGAAATCTATATAATTATGGCTTAGTCAATCCTAAAATCATTAGCCATTCAGTCGAACAATCCTATTTGGCTAGTGGTGAAGGTTGTCTTTCCGTTGATCGCCCTGTAGAAGGTTATGTACCTCGTCACGCCAGAATAACTGTCAAGGCAACAGATTTAAATGGTAATCCAGTGAAACTTAGATTAAAAGGCTACCCAGCTATTGTTTTTCAACATGAAATTGATCATTTAAACGGTGTAATGTTCTATGACCACATTAATAAGGAAGTACCTTATGCTATCCCAGATAACTCAACTGTGATTGAATAATTAAGACATAACTTACTAATAATTATTGCTTGGCAGATTAGGGGGGTTAAAAATACTTTCTAATTGTATAAGCAGAATTATTCTTTTAAAAAGTGCCGTTGATCGGCACTTTTTTCGTTTTAGCCCCTTCATTACTAAAAATGAATAATAATTATTTCTCTGCAAAACATAATCATATCAACAAATACCATAGATATTTAAACTTATTTTTAAGATAAATAATGGATTTGTATTTCAAATTTCCTCAAATCGTACTATACTGTAGTTAAGAGGGATTGGATCGGTAGATGTTTATGTTGCTTTTCTTAAATATTTGGAAGGAGACGTGCATGATTATGCTGAAGCGCCTAAAAGAAAAGCTAAAGAAACGCTGGAAGGAATTTTTAGGCAAAGAAGGACGTGTACCTACTACTTTTAAAAAAGACTATCATTGATATCACCAATCACAACGAATTAAGTATTATTAGAAAAGTAAGGTTTAACCAAGCTTTTTGGTGATAACCTTAGTTGCACTTATGTAGTAAGAAAGTTTTTATACTTTCTTACTACCAATCTAAACTGGTTATGTTACGGAAGCATAATAGGCTTATTTTGGTATGGCTACGGAAAATTTTATCATCTAATTTACAGAACTATTTGAGCTATCACATTTAGTGACTAGCTTTATTAAACAATCAAAGATAAAAAAGTATTAGAATTAGGTCAGGAGAGATGGAATGATTTATAAAGTATTATATCAAGAATTTATGGGCGAGACCCCTGTTCGTGAAAAAACAAAAAGTATTTATGTAGAAGCAGATTCAGTGCGCGAAGTCCGCAAAAAATTAAACGATCGCAACTATAATATCGAGTTAATCCAAGCATTGGATGCTGCACATCTGGAATATGAACAAAAATCCGAAAATTTTGAATTGGAGAATATTTAATTATGAAATTTGTTAAAAACGATCAAACAGCTGTATTCGCACTTGGTGGACTGGGTGAAATCGGTAAAAATACGTATGGCGTACAATTCCAGGATGAAATTATTTTAATTGATGCAGGGGTTAAATTCCCTGAGGATGAATTACTTGGAATCGACTACGTAATTCCAGATTATACCTATATCGTTCAAAACCAAGATAAAATTAAAGGTTTATTTATTACTCATGGACACGAGGATCATATTGGTGGCATCCCATTCCTATTACGTGAGGTAAATATTCCCATTTATGCAGGAAAACTCGCAATCGGATTAATTAGAAATAAATTAGATGAACATGGTTTATTAAGAACTGCAAAATTAAATATTGTACAAGAAGATGATATTATTAAATTCCGTAAAACTTCCGTAAGCTTTTTCCGTACTACACACAGTATCCCAGATGCATATGGTGTTGTCGTTAAAACACCACCTGGTAGTATTGTTCATACTGGAGATTTCAAATTTGACTTCACTCCAGTTGGCGAACCAGCGAATCTAGCAAAAATGGCCGAAATTGGTAAAGATGGTGTACTTTGCTTACTTTCTGACAGTACAAATAGTGAGGTACCTGGTTATACAATGTCGGAAAGTGTTGTAGGTGAAAGTATCAATGATATTTTCAGTCGAGCAGATGGCAGACTTATCTTCGCCACCTTCGCTTCTAATATTTATCGATTACAACAAGTCATAGAATCGGCTATTAAGTATAATCGTAAGGTTGCAGTCTTCGGCAGAAGCATGGAGTCGGCTATCACTCTAGGTCTTGAGCTTGGTTATATTCAAGCACCAAAAGAAACCTTTATTGATGCACACCAGCTTAATCGTCTGCCAGCCAATGAAGTAACTATTCTTTGCACAGGTTCACAAGGTGAATCGATGGCAGCCTTATCAAGAATTGCAAATGGTACACATAGACAAATCCAATTAATTCCTGGAGACACTGTCGTATTCTCATCTTCACCAATCCCTGGAAATACGGTTAGTGTATCAAGAATCATAAATAAATTATATCGTGCTGGAGCTGAAGTTATTCATGGTAAATTAAACAATGTTCATACTTCAGGACATGGTTCACAAGAAGATCAAAAATTAATGCTGCGATTAATTCAACCTAAATTCTTCCTGCCGATCCACGGGGAGTACCGGATGTTTAAAGAGCATGAGAAATTAGCAGTAGCATGCGGTGTTGATCCTGATAATGTTTTCATTATGGATAATGGAGATGTATTGGCTTTAGGAAAAGAGCAAGGTGAAATAGCAGGTAAAATTCCTTCTGGTTCTATTTATGTTGATGGTAGCGGTATTGGCGACATCGGTAATATCGTCTTACGCGATCGTCGTATCCTTTCTGAAGAAGGTTTAGTAATTGTTGTTGTTAGTATTAATATGAAAGAATTTAGAATCGCGGCAGGTCCGGATATAATATCTCGTGGGTTCGTTTATATGAGAGAATCCGAAGACTTAATAAATGAAGCACAGAAGCTTGTTTCAAGTCATTTATCTAAAGTAATGGAGAGAAAAACCACTCAATGGTCAGAAATAAAAAATGAAATTACTGATACCATTGCACCATTCCTTTACGAAAAAACGAAACGCCGTCCAATGGTATTACCGATTATTATGGAAGTTTAATCTTTAAAAAACCTGAGTTTTAAATAAACTCAGGTTTTTTTCATTGTTTAATATACGCTGATTTATGATGGTTATTCACAAAAGGGCTATCACCTATTCATTACTTAATCATCAATTACTAAATTCTTTTCAAATCTAGAAATATCAATATCCGCACCGATAACAATAAGAACATCATCCTCTTTCAGTATTTCATCAGCCATTGGTGAAACATTTATTGACTTCCCTTGTTTAATCGCAACAACGTTACAGCCGTAATTTGCACGAATATCGAGATCGATTAAGGTTTTCCCCTTCATCTTACGTCCAGCTTTAACCTCAACAATACTATGTTCATCCGATAGCTCTAGATAATCTAGAATATTATTTGAGATTAGATTATGAGCTATTCTTCTCCCCATATCACGTTCTGGATGTACAATTTGATGTGCACCAATTTTATTTAATATTTTTTCATGATAATCATTTTGAGCTTTCACTGTTATTCGTTGTACTCCTAATTCTGATAGGATTACCGTTGTTAAAATACTCGCTTGTATATTTTCACCAATTGCTACGATTACATGTTCAAAATTTGATATTCCAATTTCTTTTAAAGAAACCTCATCTGTTGAATCTAATATAACAGCATGGGAGGCAATATTTTTGAATTCATTTACCTTCTCCTCATCTTTATCGATTGCAAGTACCTGCATTCCTTCTGTACTTAATGCCCGGCAAATACTCCCGCCAAAACGACCTAATCCAATAACAGCAAATTCTTTCTTCATCATTGTACCCCCATGTTTGACTAAATTTAAAATTATCATACCACATTTTTTATTAGAAAACTTGGCATTCTTTTTTGTATAGATGACAGTTGCCTCGTTGCACTTATGTAGTCAGAAATATACCTATACTATCTTCACTATAAAAGTAAAAGCGCATAACCTTCTCGTTACACGCCTTTTAGTCATATTAAATTGCATCTAGCATTTGAAACTGTGATTGTACTAACTTATAATATTTGCCATTTTGGCTCATCAATTCTTCATGATTCCCCTGCTCAATTATCTTACCCTGCTCTAACACAAAAATCGTGTCAGATTCCCTAATTGTTGATAATCGGTGGGCAATGATAATCGATGTTCTTCCCTTTAATAAGGTGCGCATCGCTTCTTGAATTCTTACTTCTGTTTCCGTATCGATACTTGCTGTCGCCTCATCCAGAATAATAATTCTTGGATTGGCTAACAATGCCCTTGCGAAGGAGAGCAATTGACGCTCACCCGCAGATAATATATTTCCTCGCTCCTCTACTTCCGTGTAATAACCATTGGATAGGCGGTTAATGAAGTCATCGGCACCAACTACGCTCGCAGCTTTCATAACTTCTTCATCTGACGCATCAGGTCTGCCAAAGCGAATATTATCAATAATGGTTCCAGAGAAAATAAACGTATCCTGTAAAACAACACTTATTTGACTGCGCAGACTATCTAACGTAACATCTTTCAAATCGATGCCATCAATCTTTACAGCCCCTTTGGTCGGATCATAGAAACGACTTATAAGGTTAGCAATCGTTGATTTTCCGCTGCCAGTGTGACCAACAAGAGCAACAGTCTCCCCTTCTTTCATCTCCAAGGAAATTTCATGCAGTGCTATTCTATCTTTCTCATATGAAAATTCTACATGATCAAATTCTACATGTCCTTTCATATCGGTAAACACATATGCATCCTGCTTCTCCTCTACATTTGACTCTTCATCCAAGAATTCAAAAATTCGTTCAGAAGATGCCATCGCCATGAGTAGTTGATTATACATCTGTCCTAATCTAGAAATCGGTCCCCAGAACATGCCAAGGAAGAAGGCAAACGATACGAACGTACCAACCTGAATCGTTTCATTTAGAATTAAATAGGCTCCAAAGGAGATTAAAATAATCGTTCCTATTGCATCACATATCTCCACTAATGGGCGAAACATAGCACTTCGCTTCGAAGCAATTCTAAAGCTATTAAAATACCCCTCATTCACACCATTAAAAAATTCAGCATTCTCTTTCTCCTGTGTAAAGGATTGAGTTATCCGCATTCCTTGTAGTCCTTCGTTTAAGTGAGAATTTAATCGCGACTGGTGCATCCTTACTTCCTGCCAAGTCCTGCGAATCATCTTCCTTAATCTAGTTGAAATCAGAAACATTAGTGGAATAACAATGATTACTGCAAGTGCGAGCTGCGGACTTAGCGCAAATAAAATAACAACGATTGCAGTTAGTGTTACAAAGTCCATCAATAAATTGATAATCCCGTTCGTAAATAATTCCTGCAATGAATTAACATCATTTAATATTCTTACTAAGATTGATCCAGCTGACCTGCTATCAAAAAATCGATGTGACAGCCGCTCTACATGGGAAAATAGATGCTGCCTTAAATCAAAAATAACATTTTGCCCTAGCTTATTTACCCATTTAATCCGTAATACGTTAGCAACGTAACTTATTAAGTAAAGTATCCCTATCCCTAACACAAGATATGTTAGTAAAGTAAAATCTTTATTCTCGATTGCAATATCGATTGCTACTTTACCTATTAATATTGGTACGGTCAAACGAACAATTGTTGAGAATAACATTGCAATTAATGCAGCCGGCAGATATGTTTTCCCATATGGTTTAACATACTGCAGGAGGCGTAGCATCTGCCTCCAGTTAAATGGTTTATCTATTGCTTGATCTACTGTATAGTGAAATCGCTTTAAATGTCTGCTTTCCCGCTTGCTATTTGTTGCTTCTGCCATTATCCTGCTCACCTCCTAATTAATTCGCTGTATTCAAAACTGCTTCCCGGTCCTGATATTGAATATTATAAATGCGTTCATATGGTCCATTATTATTCAATAATTCATCATGGGTACCCCGCTCGACAATTTCACCATCATCCAATACTAATATCTCATCCGCATGTTTTAGTGAAGAAATCCGATGAGCGATAATGAAGGAGGTCCTACCTTCCATCACTTCTCTGAGCGCATGTTGTATCTTAAATTCCGTTTCCATATCAACTGCTGATGTTGCATCATCAAGTACAAGAATACTTGGATTGATACAAATTGCTCGAGCAATTGCAATCCGCTGTTTTTGACCACCGGAAAGGCCCATCCCGCGTTCTCCTAGCATCGTATTATATCCTTTTGGCATTTCCATAATAAAATCATGCGCTTGTGCCCTCTTCGCTGCATCCATAATTTGCTCATTCGTTACATTAGGATTCCCGTAAGCAATGTTTTCCCTAATTGTCGTTGAAAATAAAAAGGGTTCCTGCAATACAAATCCGATATGCTTTCGTAAGTTTCTAAGCCTATAATCAGAAACAAGTCGACCATCAACAAGTACTTCCCCATTTTCAGGTTCATAAAATCTTGTAATTAGTTGTGTAATACTCGTTTTACCTGACCCAGTTGCCCCAATTAATCCGATAATTTTTCCAGGTGGTGCATCGAAACTAACATTTTTCAGTGCGGAATCATCGTCTTTAACATAGGTTAAGGTGACATTCTTAAATGTAATATGACCTCTTATCGGTAAATCTACTGCATCTTCTTTTTCCACAATATCTTCCTTCGCATCGAGTATTTCAATTAATCTTTCACCAGATGCCTTTGCTTGTGAAAACTGATTAATAATAAACCCAAAACTCATTAATGGGTCCAGGATATACCATACCAGACTGAAAAAAGCAACTAATTCCCCTAACGCAAGCCCCCCATTAATAACCAAATAGCCACCATATCCGAGTAAAGCAATAACACAAATATTGCCGATGAATTCCATCAGTGGGAAGTATTTCGCCCAAAGTTTCGATGTATCAATATAATTATTGCGATACTCATCATTGCTTGCAGAAAAACGCTCTACCTCGAAATCTTCTCGAGATAATGATTTAACTGTATTAATTCCACTAATATTTTCTTGGATTCTCGTATTTAGTACACCCATTGACTTTCTTATCTTTCGAAATGCAGGATGTACACGCTTATCAAATTGGTAAACAACAATAATTAGAAAAGGCATTGCAGCCATCGTTACAACTGCTAATGGGACTGAGTAGTAAAACATAACACCTAAACTAATCACAATTAATAAAATCGTACGAATTAATTCCGCAATTCCAGCTGACAAGAAGAAGCGAAACCCTTCTACATCTGCTGTTAAGCGAGACATAATATCACCTGTTTTGGCATTATCATAATATCGGAATGATAATGCTTGCAGCTTATCATAGATTGATCCACGCAATTTATATACTGAAGTCATTCCAAACAGATCACCTAGATACTGAAATGCAAAGGTAGATAAGCCTTTCATAATCATTAGTACGAGAAATAGGCTGCAAATATAAGGGATTAGAGAGTACCTGTCTTTTGCGACAACTTCATCAATTGTTACCTGTAAAATAATGGGATATACAACCGTAATTCCTGTTACAAATAACAAGAAAAATAATGACCAGATTAAATAATTCTTATATGGCCAGTAAAACCCTTTTAACCGTTTAAACGTATTCAACTTACTTCCCCCCTCGGATGTTAATTCCCGTATGTACTAATATAACGGTTTCCGAAATGAATTGCCATATATTTCGCATTATTTATTCAATTAAATTTTCTTTATAAGAGTCATATTTAACGTACTGGAGGCCTGCCGCCTGTTTTGACAGAAATAATAAAAAATACCCTTGCAATTATTGGCAAAGGTATTTTATGAGGTTATGTTTACTTATTTAATATACGATTTAGTCGGTTGCGGATTATGCTTATTTTTCCATCTGTTTGGTAATGCCTAAGCTCTCCGTTTTGATCAAATAAATAATACGTTGGTACATATCGTGTACGGAATTGATTACTTAAATTCAATTCATTATCGATGTAAATAGGTTGTGTCATATTATGTGCTTGGGCAACCTTTGTAATTTTTTCTAAATCTGTGTCCTGTCTCGACAATGGCATATGAACTGCAATAACATTTACATCATTTTGATAAGAATCTCTTAATTCATTTACATATGGCATTGCATTTTTACACAGATGGCAACTAATTGACCAAAAATGGACCAGTGTAGGTGTAACACCAATTAAATCTTGTCTATTTAATGCATCACTATTTAGCCAAGTCGTTGCTCCCGTCAGTTCAGGCAATGGATCCCTTAATTTGATAGGAAGCCCTCCCTTATTTTAGTTGTCGTGTCTAATGCCTATCTACAATATATGTCTCAGCATTAATTCATGTTCCAAAACGAAAAAAAAGTAAACAGGCTCTCATTAATGAAAGGCTGTTTACTCTTTAAAAATATATGCTTCTAAAGAAATTTTTTAGCTTAATCGCTGGTTAACCATGTCACATATGTCTTCAGCATTGCACCCTTGTGCATTAATTACAGGCCCAGATATAACGGCATTTGAAATTCCCATAACATCCTTATCCTGACCAGAAATGATACAGCAATCACAACCTGCTGCGTCAGCTTCAGACCGCAAATCTACAACTTCATGACCAAGCTCGGTTAATGCTGCTTTTACATCTGAAAGTGTTTCTTCAACTCCAATACGTGCCACAAGTATTTCCTCCTCTACATTAGAAAAAATATTCACCTGTAGTTTTACCGTAAACATCGAAAATATACAGTGAAACGGAGGATACCTATCAGTGTCTTATTTTAAATATTGCTTTGAAGAATAAATTTCTTTTTTTAATTGTTTTAAGATTGCTCTTCTTGTTAGAATTCCATCAAAGTAGCCCTCTTCATCAACAACACAAATAAAATTATTATCTATAATCGCATTTAAACCATCAAGTAAATTATTTTCCTTCGATATGGTTGTTACATCATGTTGCATAATCTCCTGAACCCGCATTTCCGAAAGCTTCTCTATTTCAAAACGCTCAAGACCAAGTATTTGATTTAATATTACTGTCTTGCCAATTATGCCTGCTAATTTATAGGTTGCATCTAAAACTGGAACTGCTGAATATCCAGATTTTACTAATACTAATAACGCATGTTCTAACGGATTATTTAACTGTACATGGGCAACTTTTTCCGAAGATATCATTAATTCAGCAACAGCTATATCAACTAATTGCCTATCTTGTGTCATACTCATAACTAACGCCCCTTTTTTAATCACTTTTCTACGAATTTCTTAGAAACTTGGCGTTTGCCAAGCTTTTAGGCGAATGCCTTAGTTGCACTTATGCAGCATAAGAAAGCTTATATTTTCTAATCAGCTAAGTTAAACATATTACTTTATAAGTTTATCATAGATAATTCGGAGTAACATCTTAGACGAATAGGCTCTTAAACATATTCTTGCTATTTTTATTCACTTATTTTACAATATGAGCATATGATCATATAGTATTGGAGTGTAAACTTTGCATTATCATTCAATTGAAAATGAATTAATCGAACAGTCTTCCCAAATATTTAAAGCTTTGTCTGATCCAACAAGAATCAAGATTTTACATTTACTATTTTACAAGGAATGTTCAGTAAATGAAATTGCGAATCAACTTGACATGAATCAATCGACAATTTCTCATCAATTAAAATATTTAAAACAGTTACGTTTAGTTAAAAATAGAAAAGAAAAAACAACGAATTATTATTCACTCGATGACGATCATGTCATGAATTTATTAGAACAAACCATCGAACATATTAAACATACGAATTAGGAGGGTACACAAATGGGACATCATCATGAAGGGCATAACCATGAACACCACCATCACCACCACACAAGTAACACGAAGGTCCTTTTCTTTAGCTTTATCATTATCTTCTTGTTTATGATTGTCGAGGCGGTTGGCGGTTTTTTAACGAATAGTCTTGCATTAATCTCAGATGCTGGGCATATGTTGAGTGATGCAGCTGCAATGGGACTTAGTCTAGTAGCATTTAAAATAGGTGAAAAAAAAGCAACAATGGATAAAACATTTGGGTACAGACGTTTCGAAATTATCGCAGCCTTTATTAATGGTGCAGCACTCATCCTAATTGCAATCTTTATATTCTATGAAGCAATTCAACGATTTGTCGAACCTCCTAATGTAAATGGCGGTATGATGATTATTGCAGTTATTGGTCTAATCATAAATATCGTCGTAGCTTGGTTACTGATGCGGGGAGATTCCAAAGAAAACTTAAATCTAAGAAGCGCACTACTTCATGTGATTGGTGATTTATTAGGCTCTGTTGGTGCCATCGTTGCTGGTGCTCTTATCCTGTTATTTGGTTGGAATATTGCTGACCCAATTGCCAGTGTGATTGTAGCGATACTCATCATCATTTCCGGTTTTCGAATTACCAAGGATTCGATGAACATCTTAATGGAAGGAAAACCAGAGGATATAAATGTCACAGCGATTAAAGAATCCCTTTCAAAAATGGATGGTATCGAGGACGTTCATGACTTGCATGTTTGGTCAATCACATCTGAATTCCCAACACTTAGCTGCCATCTAATCGTAAAAAAATCGATAGATCGTGATCTGTTACTTCAGCAAGCAAATGAAATGATCCATCATCATTTCAACATCTCTCATTGCACGATTCAAATAGAAGGCATCAACTCAACGATCCATAAAATCTGTAATTCTTGCGATTGAATCTGCATTTAAGCTTCAATGCCTACTATATTTATATGATAGCATCATTGATGAGTCCTTAAAATGGATTTTTGCCTGGCTTGTTCTATAATGTATTCAAATTCATCAGGATTAAGATCCTGATGTTTTTTTTAGGCTCATTTTTTTGGGTATAGAGCCGTTGCTATTCCAATAGGTGCTCAAAGCGTATTTCTAAAACGGTAAGCCCTATCACCTGCTTGTGTTAATAATCCTTATTTTTTCTTATGATAGCGTTTACTTAATATCAACTTAATATTAATCGCATTTTAATACAAAGTCAATGAATATACTGATAATTATAATTTCTCTTTTCTTCTTGAAAATCCCTATTCATTTCACTTCCATGCTATAATTCTCATATGATATTTTTCTCATTAGAAAGGTTTGACATGTTAATATGAATCGACGTACCTTTATAAAAAAGGGACTTGGAAGCTTAATAGGACTAATCGGTCTTAGCAGCGGAACATACTATTACGCTAGGAATATCGAGCCTAATATGCTTCATGTACAGCAAGAGACCATTATTTCCGGTAAAATTCCTTCTGGGTTTAACAATTTTAAAATTGTTCAGTTTTCCGATACCCATGCAGGTTTTCATTATTCAATGGAAGATATAAATGAACTTATGAAAAAAATCAATGCTTTAAGACCTGATCTTATTGTTTTTACTGGAGACCTGGTGGATGAACCTAATAAATACGACTGGTATCCTAATTTAATAGAAGCATTATCATCCATAACTGCTGATTATGGGAAATATTGGATATATGGAAATCACGATCATGGGGGATATGGTACAGATATTATTCACGATGTGATGGAGCGTTCTAATTTTACTTTGCTGAAAAATAGCCACACGACCATTCAGAAGGAAAATGAACGAATCACTTTAGCAGGTATTGATGATGTGATGCTCGGAAGTCCTAATTTACAACAAGCCCTACATGCCGCTAATCCAGAATTATTTACGATATTATTAGCACATGAACCAGATTATGCGGATACTACTATCATGTATCCTGTCGATATTCAATTATCTGGACATAGCCATGGTGGTCAAGTTCGATTTCCATTCATAGGTCACTTATATACACCAGCATATTCTGAAAAGTATGTAAGGGGTAAATACTCATTAAACGATGACAAGCTAAATGTATATGTAAATAGTGGAATCGGAACAACGCGTCTGCCCTACCGATTTCTTTGTCAACCCGAACTCCATGTTTATACACTTCAAACGAAAGTATAGAAGGCATAGCAACTATTTAATATACAGACTCCTTTTCTAAATTAGCAAATGTTATTACAAGTAAATGCTATTCTGAAAAGGAGTTTTTTTATGAATTATTCTTTCCTTCATAGTACGTAAATGAACCGTTACGAGAAAATGATAGTGATGAACGCCTATTGACAGTAATCCCATTTTTAACTGGACTAGCTTTTGGATCAATTTTCTATAGCGCGTTTTAATAAAGGCAATTACTATTCATATCCATCCTACTATGGCTACTAACCACCATACTAATTTTACGTCTTTTGTCATAAAGACTTCACATAAATAGGTTAGAATTATTCAAATAATGTGCATTGTGATGATATAATGAGATTAGGCTTGCCTCTAGTAAACAATCAAGAAAGGAAGGTAAACTTGAATCGTTTGAAATTATTCATTTTATTTGTTCTCCTATTTCTCGCTGCATGTGATGAGTATGCAATTGAAACGAACATGTCCGAGGAAATTGATAGCTTTGAATATACTACACAGGATAATGAAACACTCAGTTTAAATGACCTAGAAGGTAATTGGTGGGTAGCAGACTTCATCTTTACAAACTGTACTACTGTATGTTTACCGATGACCTATAATATGGCTACATTACAGGATAAACTTGCCGAGGAAGATATCGATGTGAAATTAGTGTCGTTCAGTATTGATCCTGAAAGAGATAGCCCAGACGTTTTAAAGAAATATGGCCAAGGCTATGATGCTGATTTTACAAATTGGTCCTTCTTAACAGGCTATGATTTCGAAACAATAAAAGAATTCTCAATTACATCCTTTAAGAATATCGTTGCACCACCACCGACTGGAGATGATCAAGTGATCCATGGAACCCTGTTCTTCCTAGTCAGTCCAGAAGGTGAAGTAATTAAGAATTACAGTGGTGTTGATGCGGGATCAGTCGATCAGATCGTAGAAGACTTAAAACAGGTACAATAATACATGATAAAACGAACGGTAGGCTTCTAATCCGTTCGTTTTTTATTTAGTTATTTAGGGGCTCACCAGCGTTCAATAGCGCATAGAGTTTATTTTTGAGTCGACAAGCGTATGATCAATCGCTAACATTTAAAATTAATAGAAACGAATTCTAATGAATTGCTTCCGCTTTCTCTTGCGTTGGGACAAGCTTTGCGATACGATAGAGATAGTAATTGGATATACATTGGAAGGAGGAAGTAAGTTTGTCAGAAACGATTCCAATACATGAATTAGCTCAAGCACTATTTACGATTAATCGACATGCAAAAACAGCTCCAGAGCCAAAGCATCTGTATTTCATTAAGAAAGAAACAATTAATAAATTAATTAGGGAAAAGCGTGCAAATAAAGTAGGACTACATTTCTCGGATCATCCAAAGTTCAGTAATCAACACTCCACCCTTCTTGTAAAGGTAGCGGATTATTATTTTCATATTCCTCCTAGTAAACAAGACTTCAAAGAACTTGAGCATCTAGGGTCCCTTGACCAAAATTATCGGAATCCACCTACGAAAATGTCGCTTTCAAAAGCAAAAAGCATTGTATATGATTATATTAATTGGAAGCCTGAAAAGAAGCAGCCGATAAAGCAGCAACGGTATACCTCTTCCTACTATACCCCTTCCTCATTAGGTAAAATGGAATGGCCACCAACAAAATCTAGGCGTTATTAAGTAATAATCAATATTAAATCTTAGGCTGAACCAACTTTTAATTGACAGCCTAAGGAATGTTTAACTATTAAAGCGTATGATACATATGCTTTTTTATATTTTTTAATATAGATGCCACTATGGAAATCCAGCCAATTATTAATAATCTTTGATTTCTCAAGATCTTTTAGTTACCCTAAGAATACTATAAAATAATGCTAACACAATGCCAAATAATGAAATAGCTTGTAATAATGTTCTGAATATGGCTGAATCAAAAGGCTGATCAATAAATATTGAGATAACAAATAGGCATAGCATTGTAATCAAACTACTCAATAAATACGTTAGAAGCCTGGTCGATTTTAACGAAACAATCCAGGTAATTACTGGTTTCAGCATGAAATATAAACTCAATATTGCTATGAATAAAACAATTAAGTAGAAAAGATATGATTCAATTTCTAATGTTTCAAGTAAGTTCTTAAACCAGGTTGAAATAAACAATATTATCAACTCCCTTTCTCTTTCCCTATTCTAATTTTCTTCTTAGCTGCATTCTCAACGTTTTAGAGGAAAATTATACAGTTTAGCGATACAAAAAAATAGAAGTAATAGGTCTTAGACCTACTACTTCTATTTTTCAATTTCTCCATTCTAACCATGGACGTTTAAACTAAACGCTTACTTTTATAATCTTTAAATTATTTTAGTTCTAATTCCTCCGATTCAAAACCTACTAAATCCCTATGCTTCTTTTCTAGACGTAATTCTATTTGTCTTATCTTTTTTTCATCGTCTAATAGTTCTTGTTTATTTTGTTTGACTAGTTGATCGAAGTTTAATGCTCTAGGTCTCATTCTGAATTTACACTCCTTATCATGTTCTAAATCTATTATACCCTATTTTCATCAAGTTATGTCTAAATTGTTTGAACATTTTATTAAATTTTTGTCAAAATCGATAGAAATATGTATAATTTATCAAAAATTCGTAGATTTATGAACAGAAACGAACTTATCTATTTAAAATATTATTTTTGAAATAATATCTTTCTTTTTGAATAAGTAACGTAAGTTTTGCAGGGAACTCATAAAGGCGCTTTTAGGGAGTTTTCGATGAGATAATAAAAGACATTAATCGAGGGTTATACAGCTGTTTACATATTCTTATTGTTTGCTTGTTCCTTCATTTTTTCATAGTGATTTAAAAGAATATCCAATTCTTGGCTGACTTTAACAGATTCAGTATCTGTCAACCCCTTATTCTCTGCTATCTGCATCATCTTTTTACGCAAGTATTCAATTCTCTTTTGAAGATCTTCATTCATATACATATTATTCATAAAACCTCCTGTTCATTTTAATTTACCCTAACATAGGTAAATAGTCCTTGACAAGCAATATTAAAAAGCGAAATGTTATGAAGTTTATGATTCACAAGGGTTTATATTCGAATACTTATGGGCACTGTGCTACTATAGTATTGAATCTTTTACGGAAGGAATGTCCTCATTGACTGAATCAAAAGAGAAAAACGAATGGCTTGAGTGGGGAAAAGCAATTGTAATTGCAATTATTATAGCACTTTTATTACGTACCTTTATATTTGCTACTTCTATTGTTGAAGGTGAGAGTATGGAACCGACTCTAGAAGATGGAGAAAGAGTAATTTTTAATAAGTTGATCTATTTAGTAGATGACCCCGACAGAGGTGACATTGTAATCATACAAAGGCCATATAAAAATTATGTGAAAAGGGTTATCGGGTTACCTGGTGAACAAATTGAAATTATTGCTGGCAAACTTCTAATTAATGGTGAACCATATAATCAAGCGTTTATTACAGAGGAGGTCATCAACCAAACGGGAAATTTCGGTCCAATTACAATTCCAGAGGAAAGCTATTTTGTATTGGGAGATAATCGCGCAATTAGTAAGGATAGTCGGAATGGTCTTGGATTTATTGATGAAGAAGAGATAATTGGCAAATCTGAAATTATCATTTATCCATTCAGTGAGTGGGGACTGACAAAATAAGTATTAACCTTTATGGTTTTTTTGGGGGCAACATTTGTTGCCCCCTTTACTTATATCAAGCAAAAGCATATAAGATTCCACTTCAATTCCTTAATACTTCCTGCTCCAGCGTCTAATGCAAGACCTCTATCACTTCAAACAATTAAAGTCAACATCGATTCGCTAAACGGACACTGACATTGTACTTTATTCATTATCTAAAATACAAAATCCTATGTTCAGTGCTAGGATTACAAAGCAAACGATTCCAAAAGCGATTTCCATAAACAAGCACCCCTTTCATCAGACAAACAATTATGATTCCACTTATTATTTTTATTCTATCATATTCTAAATTTTTTGGAAGTAATTCTGCATTTTATGCAATCTAACATAATGCCTTCAGAATTATTTAATTCCATTAATATTCTCGATTTTTTATAACTAGTGCAAACGTCCATACATCTTGAGGAATTTAACATATAGTATAACGTAACATTCAGGAGGTGAAAGAGCATGGGTTATGGCTACGGAGGATTTGGCTGCGGCGGATATCAAAGCCCCGCATATGGATGTGGCGGATATGGTAATGGTTTCGCGTTGATTGTTGTGCTTTTTATCCTTTTAATCATTGTAGGAGCAGCATTTTACTGCTAACAAATTAACCTGTGCTATTCTGAGTAGCACAGGTTATTATTAATTTAAGATATGGCTTCATAAGATCTTTGATTGTCATTTTTTACTAACCGATAATGATTTTTTCTTTAGGGTAGTGGTAATTACCATCTTGTTTATTCTTTCTAAACATCAAGATAAAAGTAAACAGTCCTAATCTCCCTATAAACATCAATAACATTAGAATTATTTTACTTGCGTTGCTTAAATCACTTGTAATTCCTAACGAGAGACCTACCGTTCCGAATGCTGAAGTTACTTCAAAAATCACTTCCATTAATGAGGATGGCTCTTGAGAAGAAATAAACAGAACAGATCCAAGTACCATTGCAGATGCAACAAGAGTTACCATTACTGCCTTTATCAGATCCTCTTCATAAACTTCACGTTTAAAAAGTCGAACGCTTCTCCCACTTCTGGCATAAGTAAAGATAAAAATAATTACTAATGCAAACGTTGTTGTTCTTATTCCACCACCAGCACTGCTTGGCGATGCACCGATAAACATTAAAAATGAAATAAACAAATGATTTTCTTCTGACAACAAGTTGATATCCATTGTTGCCATCCCGCCACTTCTTGTCGTAACAGATTGAAATAAAGAATAAAACAATGCTTCATGCCAAGACTTATCTGTAAAAAAATCATTGCTGTCAAGTAAATATATAATACCTGCGCCAGCAAAAATTAAGATAAAGAATGTAGTTGTTGTTACTTTTGTAAATAAACTAAAGTGTATCGTTTTCCGTTTTTCATTTCTTGAAAATAAATACTCTTTTACTTCAATTAATACCGGAAATCCAATGGCTCCAAATATAATCAAAAGCATGATAATAAATTGAACAAAATAATCATGACTGTACGGCAGCAAAGACGCTCCAGTAATATCAAATCCAGCATTTGACAGTGCACTTATTGTTCCAAAGAAACCATGGAAGTAAGCCTCTTTTACTGATGAATAATAATTCAAAAGGTAGGTCCCCAAAATAATAAACGCAATTAATTCTATAACTAGCAAAATAATAATAATCTGCTTTGTTAAACGAACCATCCCCTGAAAACTAGTCTGGTTTTGATCTGTCATTATTAACCGGCGTTCACGAAGCCCGATTTTTTTTCCAATTAACAGCCAGATAAATGTACCTGAAGCCATGATTCCAATTGTACCGAAATGCAAAATTATTATTAGGATAATTATTCCTGTCGTACTTAGTGTATTAACAATGGATATAGTACTTAGTCCTGTTACACTTATTGCACTTACTGCAGTAAATAAGACATCAATAAATTCGACATGAACCCCTTCCTGATATGCAAATGGCAATGAAAGTGCGGCTGTCGAAATAATAATCGATACTAAATAAAATAATAATAGTAATTGTGCAGGTGTTCGTTTATTTAACCATTGATGATGAAAGTGAAGATATCTCATTACCTAACTCCTAAGTTTATCGTATTATTCGAGTTTTTTTCCACGGTAACCCTCTTCTAATAAAGAAGTCAATTCTTTTAGAATATTTTTTTCCTTCCGCTCAATAACAGTGCCTATAAATAGTACATTAATATTTTCACCAATTTCATTGATACTTAGAATAGATGTAATAAATGTTGCTGGCTCATTGCTTTCCTTTGTAATTTTCACTTGAAGCATAAGTTCTTCTTTATTTTCTAACAGCTGATTAAAATAGGCCTTGTTTGCCTTTTCAATATAGGCCTCAATTATCCATTGGTTTGTATCATCTTCACGATTAATAATGAGCCCATTTAATAATGGTATCCTATTTTGTACGATTTTCCCATTTTCTTGGTTTATAATGGTTAGCATTTTAAGCTTAAATGTCTTCATATAATCCCCCTACCATTTTTATGAAAGAACTGGATCTAGTCAAGTTAGACAGTCCTAGTTCGATAGAAAAGTCCTTTTTTGTCTGCGATGCATCGCTCCGCAGTAATCCATTTGTACCTATTCATATAAGCTGAATATACCTAGAGTGTATCAAAAAGATAATGGAATTGATACGAATTATAACAATAATTTATTATACTCCTGTATAATTATTATTGTAGACTTTATCTTTTTTGACAATTAAAGTGATAAATATTATTACATATCTGTTGAGGAGGATTAATTATTATGAATCATACCCTTGAAACTATCTTAAATCATCGTTCAATCCGCAAATTTACAGAGGACAAATTAACAAATGAACAAATTCATACACTAATTAAAGCCGCACAACAAGCCTCCACTTCAAGTAATGTGATGGCTTATACCATTATTGGTGTGACCGATCCTATACTAAAGAATGAGCTTAGAAAAGTATCGGGGCAAACATATGTTGAGCATAATGGTCATTTATTTGTATTTTGTGGAGACCTGCATCGGATTTCGCAACTCGCAAAACCTGAAGAGCTAGTTGAAATGGAAGAAACAATTGAGAGCACAGAACAGTTTATAGTGACAACTATTGATGCTGCACTTTCTGCACAGAATTTAGCAATAGCTGCAGAATCGATGGGACTTGGAATTTGTTATCTTGGCAGTTTAAGAAATGATATTTACCGTGTAAGTGAATTATTAGGACTTCCTGAATATGTAATTCCGCTTTTTGGTATGGCGGTTGGCACCCCAGCTCATAAACCGGAACTAAAACCCCGTCTTCCTTTTGAGGCAGTATATCATGAAAACAAATACAAAACAGATGAATCTCAGCAAACTTCTATCTCTTTTTATGACGCACAACTCCAAGAATATTATCAAACTCGATCGAGCAATACCAAAACAGATAAATGGTCCGGGCAAATGATTCGGAAATACCGGAATCCCATTCGCATGGACGTTAGTAGTTTTGTAAAAGAGCAAAAATTAAATAAAAGATAATTCGTACAAACTGAAACACATTCATGCGCTGAATGTGTTTTTTTTAATGTAAGGTATTGTCAAGACCCTTTCCTGGCTTCAATAGGAAGATATAGGAAATAAATTGACCGTATAACTTTGAGCAAAATATCGAATCTTAATGTTGACGCTAAATTTTGGGAGGTTTTTTTATGACAGTAGCAAGCCAAGTGAAGCAAACAATTGCCGGGTTAAAGAGTGCTCAAGCAAGCTTCGAACAATTTGCACTACAAACTGAAAACAAGCAAGCAAAACAAATGTATCAGGATGCAGCACAACAAACGATGTCTATTTTACAAAGTGTTGAACCAAGAATACAGCAAATTGAACAAGAAGAGCCACAATATAAACAATAATCTACGGAAGTTGGGAATACCAACTTCCTA
Source organism: Oceanobacillus zhaokaii (assembly GCF_003352005.1). Taxonomy (GTDB): domain Bacteria; phylum Bacillota; class Bacilli; order Bacillales; family Amphibacillaceae; genus Oceanobacillus; species Oceanobacillus zhaokaii. The sequence continues at coordinate 1,652,827 of NZ_CP024848.1, read as the reverse complement.
CATATAATAAAACTGTAAACGCTAAAGAATATTTCTCATCCCCATTATGTGCAAATTGATAAGAAGACAAAATTACTTTGTTATTAGAAATGAGTGAACATCATGGATCGAAAAAAAACTATTATTACAGTTAGTCTTTTCTTTCTATTATTGGGTTGCGGAACCGATTCTACTATAGAAAAGAATAAACAAGATACACCAATAAATGTTAGTAATAAGCAACTCAACCAACAGCCTTCTACTAGGGCAAAGGACATTTTAAATAATCACAAAGAAATTACAGAAATCAAAGCAGTTAATAATTCTAAAAAAATTGTGGCTGCAGTGAAAGTTAAACATCGCGAACGGTTCACACTAAAATCATTAAAGAAAAAAATAACGAAGGAATTGGAAGATGAATTTCCTAAACTAGATGTGGAATTTTCGACAGACCAAAAAATCTTCCTTGAGCTAAAAAAATTAGAAGAAAAGATCCAATCAGAACAGTTAACTGAGAAAGAACTTAGCGATGAACTTGAGCAAATTATTAAATTATCCAAGGAACAGACATAGAAGATAAGAAAAGAGTGATGGAGACATGGCAGATAAAAAGAAGAAAAACCTACCACCTAATGCACAGGAATATCAAGCGTTTCAGCAACAAAGAGAAGTAAAGCGACCACTGTTAAAAAATTGTCTAAAGGCTTTCTTAGTAGGTGGATTCATCTGTCTTATCGGTCAGCTTATTTCTACCTTTTATATTTATAATTTTAATTTTACCGAACAAACTGCTGGAAACCCAACCTCAGCCACATTAATTTTCTTCACGATGCTATTAACTGGATTTGGCGTCTATGATCGAATTGGCCAATTTGGTGGGGCAGGCTCTGCTGTTCCGGTAACAGGTTTCGGAAATGCTGTCATCTCTGCTGCAATCGAACATAAAACAGAAGGATTCATTTTAGGTGTCGGAGGAAATATTTTTAAACTTGCAGGACCTGTTATTGTCTACGGAGTGTTCTCTGCATTTATCGTTGCATTGATTAAAACGATCATTATCGGATGGGGTGGTTTTTAGTGCTAGTTGGACATCAGACATGGGTTTTTGACAATAAACCAGTTATCCTAACTACCGGTACTGTTGGCGGTCCTTTTGAAGCGAATGGAATGATTCCAAATGATTTTGATTTATTACATGATGACATGTGGCTTGAACAAGCATCTTTTGAAAAGGCACAACAAACACTTATGGAAGAAGCGTGCCAAATTGCAATCAAGAAAAGTAATATTGAAAAAGAAAATGTTCAGTTTTTCATCGGTGGTGATTTAATTAATCAAATTACTCCAACAAGCTTTGCAGCAAACACACTTGGTGCCCCCTATTTCGGACTTTTTAGTGCGTGTGCTACTTCAATGGAAGGATTAGCACTCTCTGCAGCCATTATTAATAGTGGTGGAGCAAATCATATTTTAAGTGGGGTATCGAGCCATAATGCTTCAGCAGAAAGACAATTTCGTTATCCAACGGAATATGGTGGACAGAAACCACCGACAGCACAATGGACTGTTACTGGAGCAGGTTGTGCACTCGTGGGTAAAGAAGGAGAAGGTCCGGTGATAACATCAGCAACGATTGGAAAAGTTGTGGACATGGGAATGACAGATCCATTCAATATGGGTGGTGCGATGGCCCCTGCTGCCGTTGAAACCATTGAAACCCATTTAAGGGAAAGAAATATTGACCATACGTTTTATGACTTAATTATTACCGGGGATTTGGCACATATTGGTAGAGAAGTATCATTAGATTTATTGCATAAACGTGGTATTGATATTCCCGAGGAAAAGTATGTTGATTGTGGGCTGACGATTTATCGAGAGGGCCAGCCAGTATTAGCTGGTGCTAGTGGTCCAGCATGCTCTGCCGTTGTTACTTACGGGCATTTCTTAAATCGGCTGAAGAAAGGTGAATTGGACCGGATACTCGTTGTTGCAACTGGTGCACTTCATTCTCCACTAAGCATCTATCAAAAGGATCCAATCCCATGTATTGCACATGCAGTTTCCATAGAATCAGGACGTGATATACAATGATTTTCTTCTGGGCATTTGTAATTGGTGGCCTCATATGTGTTATTGGACAAATTATGTTCGACGTCTTTAAACTTTCCCCTGCCCATACGTTGACAACTCTAGTTGTTGCTGGAGCAATACTAGATGGGCTTGGTCTCTATGAACCTTTAATTGATTTTGCTGGTGCTGGTGCGACAGTTCCAATAACAAGTTTCGGTAACTCATTGGTGCATGGTGCAATGGCTGAGGCAGAAAAACACGGTATTATTGGTGTCATCACAGGAATGTTTGAAGTAACAAGTTCAGGGATTTCAGCTGCCATTGTCTTCGGTGTTATTGGCGCATTGATTTTTAAGGCAAAAGGATGAAGGGTGTGTAGCAATTATGACAGTAGGTTCACAAGTAAAAGGCTGCTTTGCATCTGTTAAAAGTATTGAAGCAAGCTTACAATTATTTGTAAATAAAACACAAGATAAAGAAACGGAAGAATCCTTTTTACATGTACAGCAGCTAGTGAAAGAAGTAAAGGATGACTTACAAAAGCAGATCATCCAGCTTTCTAAGGAAGAGCCACAATACAATAATTAGTAAGAAAGGAAAGGTTGTTCATGCCAGATTGGATTTTCGTAATACTTAGATCAATAACTCTCATTGTCATCTTATTTTTTATGGTGAAATGGCTCGGAACAAAACAGTTAGCCCAACTAAATATTTTCGAAACCATCACTGGTATTGTATTAGGCGGAATTGTTGCGATTCATACTGTCGACCTTAATAGCAACTTTTTCTATGCCCTTATCGCAATGTTCATTTGGTTCATCATTCCTTATAGTGTAGAATTTATCTCGCTAAAAAGTAAGACCTTTAGAGATTTTACACAAGGTAAAAGTACCGTGTTCATTCAAGATGGCAAAATAATGGAGGATAATTTAAAAAAACGTGGATATTCGACCGATGACCTGCTAGAAAAACTACGGGAAAAGGATATCTTCCTAGCATCTGATGTAGAATTCGCATTGTTAGAACCAACAGGGTCGATAAGTGTTCTTCCAAAAAGAGAAAAAATGCCGTTAACAGCAAAAGATTTAGGTATCAAACTATCACCTAAAAAAGAACCACAAACCATCATTATGGATGGTAAAGTACTTTTAGAGCCACTAGCAAATCTATCTCTTAATTTAAACTGGTTGGAAACAGAGCTTGCAAAATTAAACGTTAGTATAGAGAATGTCTTTCTAGGTCAAGCGGATAGTGATGCCCAGTTAACGGTAGACCTGTACGATGATAAAATTGCTGTTCCCGAGCCAACAGAAAAAGCCCTATTACTTGCAACAATGAAAAAATGCCAAGCAGACCTGGAATTATTTTCTTTAGCGACAGAAAACGAAGAATCTAAAAAGTTATATCAGCGGAATAGCAAAAAATTAAAAGCAGCAATCGATCTTATTTCTCCTTCATTACAATAAAAAAAAGCAGTCCAGATAAAAGTAAACTGGGCTGCTTTGCGTATAAAGTTAATTAATTTCTTGAGAAAAGAAAGCCGTATTTTAACGGCTAGTGCCACTTCTCTAATCCTGTAACAGTGCTTCCATTTTTATTGTTAACCTTCTATCTGTAGTGCAATCTTCCCAAATTGTTTTCCCTTTTTTAAATAGTCGAATGCTTGCTGTGCCTGTTCCAGTGTATATGTCCGGTCAATAACTGGGTGCAAATTGTACTTTTCAACATGGATCAGCAATGCACGCAGTTCATCTCTGCTCCCCATTGTTGTTCCGAATAATTGATATTGTCCATAAAAGAAGTGCCGTAAATCAAAATCAATTGTATCTTCCGTGGTCGCTCCAAAAGTAACCATCCGACCACCTTTCTTCAGTACTTTAAGGGATCGGTTGAAAGTCGCACGACCAACGCTTTCAATTACTAAATCTATTGTTTCATCAGCCAATTCTTTCTCCCAATCGCTATTCGTATCGAGAGCAATGTCAGCACCTAATTCTTTTGCTAATTTTTGTTTTTCTTCACTTCGAGAGGTAACAATTATCCTTGCACCTATATTCTTAGCGAATGCAATAAGGTAGGTAGCAACACCACTCCCAGCTCCCGGAATAAATATGGTATCTCCTGCTTTTATCTCGCCCTTTGTAAATAATGCGCGGAATCCTGTTAACGCTGATAAAGCAAGGACCCCAGCTTCCTCCCACGAAAGATTTGCAGGCTTCTTTTCAAGCTGTTCTTCTGATATAACTATCTTCTCTGCGAATGTCCCATTGTCAGGCATTCCGAGTAAATCGAATTCCTTTGGTGGTGCATCACTATTATCAAACCAACGTAATGAAGGATTAATAATCACTTCATCCCCCACTTTAAAACGTGTTACATCTTCACCGATCGATTCCACTATACCCGCCCCATCAGAACCGAGTATTAATGCTTCTTTTTCATTTCCCCTTCGATTCGGTATGTATAAGTCACGTCGATTCAATCCTGCAATTCGCAAAGCAACAACTATTTCTCCCTTACCCGCTCTAGGCTCATCCATCTCTTTGATCTTTAATTCTCCATATTCCAGTACAAATGCTTTCACCATACCACCCTTTCCATTCAGCGTACATCTAAGCAATTAGAAAACAAAGGTTTAACCAAAGCCTTTAGTGACAGCCTTAGGGGAAGTTCGTTTAAGAACAGAACGTGCTGGGACTGCGATTACTCGCCCCACCGAAGCCCTTTGGGACTCCGATTACTCGTCCCATCGAAAACATTTGTCTCAAACACCGAACTGCCCTACTCCTGTAAGGCTTCTTATGTAGTAAGAAAGGATTTACACTTTCTTAACTACCAAGCTAACATTTCAGTGAGCAAACAAATACTCACTGTCACTGAAATGTGCTTTTTGAATTCCTATTATTCAAATTATAACAAAAAATTTGTAAATAAACTAGAATTCTGTTTTATAATAAGAATATAGCGACTAATGTTGAAACCAATAATCCAATAATAACCGGCCAAAAGTTTTTCCGAACGAGGTCCATAACCGAAACACCACAAAATCCTGCAATTGCAATCAATGAAGACCAGGCAACAATTGTTCCTCCACCTGTCCATACTGCACCCATTTGGCCAATCGCAGCAAGAGTTTCTGTATCGATTGAGCTATTCGAAAGTGATGCTGCAAGTGCCCCCGTTAACGGTAATCCAGAGAATCCAGAGCCATCTAATCCAGTGATGATACCAATAATCAGAATACTAAACCCTGCTAAAAGAGCACTCTGTGGAAGGTATGATTGGGTTGATTGCACAAGATCAAATAATAAGGCTGGGCCCTCTTCTACACCTAATATTCTTCCTGAAAAATCTGGACTTCCAAGAAAGAAGAAGCCAGCGATTGGGATAACAGGTCCCATTGCTTTAAAAGCAAATACGAATCCCTCTGTAATATGGTTGCTAATATAATCCAAAGCATAATGTTTTCCAAATGCAAGAGTTGAAAGTAATAATAAGATAACTGCTACACCTCCAACCAATGCAGCACCATCACCACCAACTAAATCACTGTTGCCAGAAAACAATTTACTATACATCATATAAATGACAACGATTAAGAGTGATAATGGGACTAATACCGCAAAAAATTTACTCCAGATCGTTAAATGTATTGTCTTTGCTTTATTTGTAGATTCATCTGCTGTTTGTAATGTTTTTAGCTCCATCTCATTTCGTTTATCTTCTTTTGGACGGATTGTTTTTCGATAAAATAGATATGCCAATGTAATGGCAATTCCACCCGAAATAAGGGAAAGGATCATTGCTTTATCTGCAACGAGCGATGTTTCTATTCCTGCAGCTGCAGCTGATAAGCTGGGTGCAACCTGTACGATATAATCAGAAGAAAGTGCCATTCCTTGCCCTGCGATGGCGATTGCAACTGCTGCTGTCATCGCAGGTAATCCTGCTCGAACTGCCGCTGGGACAAGCAACGCACAAATTAATGGTACTGCAGGAGTTGGCCAGAAAAATAGGGAGATAACATAGGTTATCCCGACTAACACGAAATAAGAAATATGCCCATTGACCATCAGTTTCTGGATTGGTTGAATCATCCTTTTATCCGCTCCTAAATCACGTAACGAGTGTAATAGCGCGAGCATGAAGGTAATGATTAGGAAAATACTGAAGAGCTCTTGAGCAGCTACTAAGTTTGCATGAAATATTGCCGTGAATCCATCGATGATGTTCCCATGATAAACCCAGGCGATAACAAATGTACCAAGTAAGGTAGGTAATACTACTCCTTTGCGAAAAATCATCGTAATAATGATAATTATTGTAAATAAACCGTATAACCCATGGGAAATCGTTAAGTCCATAATGCTTTCCCTTCCCTCCATCATTTAGTCCTATAGCCTATGCTAAGGGGATGAAAGAAGGTACATTTAGTTGTAGAAAATGTTTTCCTAATCCTGCAACATATCTTTCTGTTTATTTCAGTTTTTCTTTGTAAATTCTTTACGCTTGGATTGTGTACAATTCTTAATGAAGTATTCGTTTTAGATTTAAAATATAGGGAATATTAAAGAATACCTAGTACATATATTGTTAAGAAATATTTACATATATTTAATTTAAATATTTTTAATTAAATATAGTTGACAACTTCTATTTATTATTTTATACTTAGTGACATAAAGTAACTAACAGATTAAAATATTTGGAGGGATATTATTATGACAAAAGCAACATGGACAGTAGATACGGTGCACAGTGAAATTGGATTTTCAGTTAAACATATGATGATTTCAAAAGCAAAAGGAGTATTTGAAAAATTCGATGCAGTAATTGAAGCAGATGTAGAGGATTTATCAGATGCAAAAATAGAAGTAAACATTGATCCCGCTAGTATTAATACTCGTAATGAAGACAGAGATAACCACTTACGTTCAGCAGATTTCTTCGATGTTGAAAATAATCCGAATTTAACATTCGTGGCTACTGATATTAAGAAAAAATCAGGTTCAGATTATGATGTTACTGGCGACTTAACAATTCGTGGTGTAACGAAGCCTGCAACATTTGACGTAACTTTCGAAGGGCAAAGTAAAGATCCTATGGGTGGAGATACAGTTGCTGGATTCAGCGGAAAAACGAATATTAGCCGTAAAGAGTTTGGTCTAGTATGGAACGCTGCTGTTGAAACAGGCGGCGTACTAGTTGGCGACGAAGTTACAATCCACATTGAATTAGAATTACACAAACAAAATTAATATCGGAAGATTGAACTGCGCGCAGTTGTGTTACTGCGCGCTAGTTGTTTTATGAACTTCCAGTAAAATACTCTGCGGTATCAGATGAATAAACGGATACCCTCATCGTGCCATTAGCGGAAAATGAACGTATTAAAATTGGCTCATTATACATATTTTTAAAAACGAAATCAGGCCCCCACCAGCTAACTGTCGCATCACGTCCTGTAGGTACATATGGCACTTTCCTACTGTGAGCATATCGCTCAACAATTTGTATTCCTTTGAGGTCTACCGCATTAAAAAGTGTGGATGATACTTGGCATATCCCACCACCAATATCTTCAGCTAATTCGCCTCGAACGATTACTGGAGCACGTTTATATCCCCTTTCTTTTGTCCGCTCTCCAACTATCTCATTAAAAGAAAAGATCTCTCCAGGAAAGAGCACATAATTATTGATTGCTTCCGATGCAAGCTTAATATTATGCGTTCGTTCCAGATTACTCTTCCTAAAAAAAGTTGTATATGTTCCAAGCTGTTTGGTGCTTATTTCTCCCAATAGACCTCTATCCACTTTAGGATATAATGGTTTTTTAGGAACTTCAAAATTACTATTTGTATTGCTATAAAAATGTTCACGAAATAAGCTTTGAAATTGCTTACGATCTAATGTTTCACCTAGTTTTTCAGGAATTATATGTCCATTAGCAGAAATATGAGCATTTATCGGAGCTTTGTATATTGCTTTCTCTAATCGATCCATCAATGAGTGTATTTTATCCTCATCCAAAAATAACGGGTCAAGATATGGAAGGGAATATTGATCTACTTCAATATTTTGCAATATTATGTCGTTATTGCTGACACCCATCGTATTCTCTGCTATTTGAGGGGGAAACATAAATAAGAGAAAAGAAAGGCTGGAAATTATCATGAATATCACCTCTATTTCTAGTATGAGTAGAAGTAGTGAAATCATGTAAGAAGAAAAATAAGCTGTAACTAGAGCCCTGCTTAATAAATAAGTGAACTAGGCTAATGATGATTTCCGCTCCGGACAATCCGTACATTATTCTCAGGACGTAAAAAAGAACCACCTAGCTAAAACACTAGGTGGTTCAACTCTTCTAATTTTTAACGAAAATCTCTTGAGTCTTCTAAGCAATCACTTGCAATTCTGTAGCCAATTACTGATGCAATTACGAGTAACGCGCCGTATAAACATTTTCTCATTTAAAATGTACCTCCTCAATTTTTGTGCCAAATTATTAGAGCAATTTTTAATTTTAATAGCCGATTAGAAAGGACGGAATTTACCTTTTTTAAGTACTAATTTTGGTCCACCTACAATAAATAATGAACGGTCATCAACTACTTTTTTCATTGCTGCAGCTGCTTTACCTTGTAATTTAGTACCAGAGAAGATACTACCGATTCCATCAGAAAGCCCTAATGATGCAACGGTACCTTTATCATCTAAAACAAATTCTTTTAATGGTTGATTTGTAAGTAATGCTTTGATGTTGTATGCTGCAACATCAGCTTCTTGCATTGCTAATTGACCGGTTGGTGCATATGGACGACCAGCTTGCTTGTCCATAACCCATGAACAGTCACCAAGAATGAAGAGATTTTCTTCACCTGGCACACGAAGGTCTGAATCAACATTAACTTTACCTTTTACTAACTCGAAGCCTGATTTTCCAAGTACAGGGTTACCTGTAACTCCACCAGTCCAGACAACCGTTCCACCTTTAATTAATTCCGCATCGTCACCAACAATAAATCCTTCTTTAGTACATTCTTTAATTGCTGTACCCATTCTAAACTCTACACCCCGTGATTCAAGTGATTGAAGAGCATAAGATACTAAATCACGATCGAACATTGGTAATACAGATGGTGCTGCTTCCACATTAATGATACGAACTTTGTTTCTTGGAATATCATATTTTTTGCAAAGCTTAGGAACGATATCAGCCAGTTCTCCAACGAATTCAATACCAGTAAATCCGCCGCCACCAACGATTATATTTAAGCTTTCTTCGTCAGTGTTTTCCCCTGCACTATATTGTGCAAATTGGTATTCGATATGTTCGCTTATTAGGCGAGCAGAATCAATATCTTGAATGAATAGAGCATTCTCATCCATTCCTTTAATTCCGAACGTATTCGTAACGAATCCAAGTGCTACAACTAAATAATCATACGTTACTTCACTATTTTCAAGTACAACACGTTGTTCATCTTTTTTAATTTCAACTACTGAATCATAAATTAAACGTACTCGATTTGGATTAATAACATCGCTAATCATGTAACGGGCTTGATTCGGGTTAATTGTTCCTGCCGCTACTTCATGTAACCATGTACTTTCATAGTGATAGTTATGTTTGTTTATAAGTACAATCTCTGCTTGTTCTGGTGATAATTGTTTTGTTAGTCGTTTTGTTGTCGTAATTCCTGCATAACCTGCACCAAGGACAACAATTTTTGGTTTACTCATTTAAACCATCCACCTTTCATTTTATATGTACTGCTTAATTTTGCCGATTGAATAAGCGTTTGCATGTAATAACCTTCACAAATTAATATAGTATATATCTTCAACTATATCAATAAGTAATGTTTTGTTTACCTATTAATAATATCAAATATTTTCCGTTTAGGCTAACTTTCTTTTCATTTTCCAAAAAAATTGTTGAAGCTTCGAATCAGTCAATTATTTTGTCAAAAAACAATATATGTTTAGCTTTACTTAGGACTATTAGATAAAAATTTCAATAGACTAACATCGCATATTGAAATTTTAAATTATTCTGCTTCTTTAAGACGTTTCATTTCCTCTGTCCAGGCCGTAACCTTATCACTAATGGCTTGTGCCAGGTCTTTTATCTCTTCTATCTTCTCAGAGCGAAAGTCATTCATTAAATTAATCATGATTTGATCTTGCTCATTTATTACATTTTGTAGTTCCTGTGCAACATCATTTTCTACTAGCTGCTCATCTTTAATAATTTGTAAAGCTTGCCGATAACGATTTTTTTCATTATTAATCATTTCTTTAATTGGATTTAGTTCTTCATCAAAACGTTCGTATTCGGCAAGTGTTTCCCAGCCGTCTGGTGCTTTTAGAAACGCCCAAGCTAAATCCATATCGGATGGCAACCATTGTTTCTCAATTGTTATTTTTAATTCATCTGCATTATTTGCTGCATAGTATTCACCATTTCCAGCGTCAGAAACCTGCTTCAATTGATTTTCTGCATTTTGGTCAACATTGAAACCGATTATATTTACTGTTCTTTCTTCATCATCTTTTACAAATTCTGCAGCCACTTGAACTGGATCACCATCACATGTTTCCACACCATCACTTACAATATAAACCGTAACGGCTTCCGCGAAATTCTTGCTCATTTCCTTTGCTTTCTCAATTGCACCAGCAAGTGGTGTATATCCTTTACTTTCGAACGTTGTCAATGACTCTTCAAATGCTGCTTCATCATATGTACCCATCGGATAAACCTCTTCTATACCAGTACATGAAAGCTCCTTATCTGCAGCAGATTCAGATCCCTTATGACCATAGACAACTAAAGATATATCACTGTCTTGACCAATCGTTTCACCAAACCTGAGCACTGCTTCCTTTGCAACATCCATTTTCACTTGATTGTCAACAGGAAGTAACATACTAGAACTTGCATCCAGCAAAATTATTGCCTTTCCACTCTCAGGCTCTTTCATTACTTCTTCTTCTGTTTTTCCAGGCTCGGGTAAATATGGTTCTGCAAAATCTGGCTCAAATGCTTCTGCTTGTTCAATCACTTCTTTATAATTAGGTGATCCTAGTAAATAAACTAGTCCTTTATAAATGGTAGCTGGTTCCTTGGTTTTCTTTGTTAAACGTTTCAATTCATCCTTCAATTCCTCAACTGTTGACTCATCTAATGTAGTTTCCGGTGATTCCGTTTGCTCTTCTTCAGGCTCGATATCTGCTGCAAGTATTCCACCTTGTTGTTCCTTCATTCCATCTCTTGATTCGATCAATTTGACCGATTCTAATTGTTCTACAATGCTTTCCTGTTGCTCCGTTTCTTCTAATTCAGCAGCAGCTTCTTTAACACTCTCCTCTTGCCCCTTGCTAGTATCCTCTGCATTGCTGCATGCAGAAAGAAAGAAAACAAGTACCGCTATGGTTCCTATGCCTCGTTTAAACATGATTTCTCCCCTATCTATGTATCGTTATCTCTATCTTTCGACAATACTCCCAAGAAGTCAATATTACAAAATAACTATTCTTACTATTTAGTTGGAGGATTTCTTTTGATAAACATGACTGAATCAAAGCATCTACATAACACCTAGATTGACTTACAATATAAAGCTAGAAATAACTGAGATGGCGATTGTTTTCGGTCGAAAGCTCCGGATATACAATACGCTGGAATTATGGTTTGCTATCGTTATCCGCCTCTTCAAAGATGAAGTTGGTAAAAATCTCATGTGAATGTCGGAAACGAAAAATAGCACCGACTGCAAGCGATTGTCCTTTAATGTATTAAACATCGTACAATACTCGCAGTTTATCTAAAGAGCAACAAACAATAAGAATTATCCTTATTAAAAAAGCTTGTTCCTTTTAAAAAGGATACAAGCTCTCTTTGCGTTTTGTTACTACTTAACTTTTTCCTTATCTGCATGTTTCTTTTGAGCAAAGAGTCTGCCTCTTTCAAGCCATTTTTCTTTTGCTTCCTTTTTTCGTTGCACTTCTGTTTCCTCTAATTCCTGAAACTTAGTCTCTGCAAAAATTCTCACTTGTTCCCAGCTTGGGAAAAAAACGACACTATAATCTTTAGTACCATTATTTTTTTCGTTTTGCCTTTTATCTATACATACACCAAAAATCCGGTCTGTTTTTTCAAGAATGAGATTTAGTACGGTTTTTTTATCCGCTTTATTTAAATCTAGTGCTTCTATTTTTCCTAAAAAGTTTGAATCAAGATCATCAAACGATTCTACGCGATCAACGCGTTTATTGCTATGATATACCTTATGATTATTTGCATATACCCACATTAACGTACCATATCCCAAATCTTCCGCTACACTTACTGTTACCTTTTTCACTCAATCACCCTTCACCTTTTTTGAGGATTTTTAAGTTATTTTCCCATCTAATAGATAATACCCCCATCTAGATAATATTACCCTCTCCCATTATTATACACCTTATTCATGAAAAAGGCTTGGAAACACTATTATAGGTAAGTTCAATGGTTCGGAATGGTCTTGTATCTAATCATTAAACTCCATTTTCCAGCTATAATATGCATTGTCAGGATTTTTCTCATAGCTTAAATATGCATTAAATTTCTTTCCCTTTTTACTCGTTAGCCCCTTAACATAAGCTTTCTTATTTGATAATAACTGCTTTACCATTGTTTTCGTAGGTTTTTTTCTCATCGTTGCTAAATACTTGTCATTCTTCCAAATGGTAAACTTACAACCTTTCTTCCAATTACTACAGCCGAATCCTTTATACCCTTCAATAATCTTTCCGCCACATTGTGGACATGTCCCGAGTACTTCCTTTGAGATTTTTTGTGATGCAACCTCATTAATTATCCTTTCATCCGCATCCTTGATTGTAGCCACCGATTTATTTGTGAAATTAAAGACGATATTCAAAAATTCCTGTTTACTTGCCTTTCCTTTTTGAATATCAGCTAAGCCTTTCTCAAGACGTCCAGTAAATTCCAAGTCAAACAGCTCTTGAACAGGAAAGGTCTCTACTAAATCTCTACCTAGCTCCGTACAAAGCAAATTTTTACTTTCCGTAGTAATATAGCCGACATCTTTTAATTTTTTAATCGTCTCCGCCCTAGTCGCTGGTGTTCCAATACTAAATCCTGTTAAAATGCTGCCTAACAGTTCTTCACTTTCATCTTCCTTGTAGCTTCGACCACAGGTTTCCATTACACGAAGCAGCGTTTTTTCTGTATGCCTTTTTGGTGGCTTCGTGACATGTGAAGTTACCTCTGAATCCACTAGACTTACCGAATCATTAACTTGTACAAAGGGTAAAATCGTATCCTTCGATTGGATTTTCTCTACCTTCTTCCAGCCTTCGATAAGCTGAACCTTTCCTTTTGAGGTAAAAAGACCCTTGACAATATCATCTGCTAATTTTGTCTTAAAACTTGTCTCTTCATACTCAGCAATTGGCATAAATTGCATAATAAATCGGTTTTTAATTGCTGTATACACAAGCTGCTCATCACTTGTTAGCCGCTTCGGTACTAAATAAGTAGGAATGATTGCACTATGGCTCTCCACTTTTGCGTTATTAAACACGCGTTTTGTTTTCATAAATTTAATCTCATCTTTATATGGTAAATCTTCTGCAAGTACCTTTAATACATTTGCAGTTTTTGCTACTATGCTCTCCTCTAATGCTGTACTTGAAGTCCTTGGATAGGTTATGAACTTCTTTTCATATAGTGATTGAGCTACTTTTAGAACTTTATCTGATGTAAAACCCTTAAATTTGCTCGTGACGTACCCCTGCAGGTTAGAAAGATTGAATAAAAAAGGTGGGAATTCTTTCTTCTTTTCTACCTGTTTATCGATGATTGTCGCTTGTTTCCCTTGAATCGATTGATGAAGTTGTTCTAATGTCTCTTTTGACTTGAATTTCTCCTCTTTATTTTCCACATATGTTCCCTGGTATTCTTTCTTTTCCTTCGTTTGAAACGTTGCGATTAATTTAAAATAATCCTCTGGTACAAAATTATCGATTTCCTTATCTCGATCATAAATAATCTTCAACGTCGGCATAAGCACGCGGCCAATATTCAGTGCCTTCCCTTTACCTTTTTGATACTTTAAAGTTGCAACAGATGTTAAATTAATCCCAATAACCCAATCAGCCCATTGTCTACTAATACCAGCATCACGTAATGGCCTCATCATTTGATTTGACTGCATATTCTCTAAACCTTTGATTACCTCTTTTGGTGTCCATTCATTCAATAGTAATCGATATACAGGTTTAGGTGGTGCTGCACCACGATAAATAATGCTATCACCGATGAGTTGTCCTTCTCTGTCGTAGTCACATGCTGATACGATAATCTCTACATCCGGCCTCTTGATTAAAGTTTGAACAATCTTTAGCTGCTTAGCTGCTCCACCATCTGTCTGTGAGCGATCTTTCGGATTGCTTTTCACTTTATATTTGAATGTTGATGGAATAAATGGGAAATTATCCATCTTCCAGCTTTTCATCTTACTGTCATAGTCCTTGGCATCGTATAATTCTACTAAATGACCGAAAGCCCATGTAATAAGATAATCATTACCTTCAAAATAACCATCTTTTTTGGTTTTGATTTTAAGTGCATCGGCAATATTTTTGGCGACGGATGGCTTTTCAGCTAGTATTAATTTCATAGATTTCACCTATTTAATAGTTTTTATATACTATAACATGTTTCAGTAAATTTAGGAACGAACGTTCTTTCAAATTAACCATCTTATCACCTCATCCACCTCATCGTAAAACCCAAAATTCAAATAACACATTAAGAATATTCTATTATAATGCTTTTTAAATTAACTTTAATCGCATCGATACATTAACCGAATTGCAGTCTCATTTTTCATTGGCTTTTCAACAGCAGGCATTTTTCAATTGGCAATTACTACGATTACAGAACTTTTCTGGATAAAGAAAGGAACTGTCACAGGAATCCTAGCAACAGCTGGTGGACTTGCAGCCGTTTTAATGCCCCTTCTAACTGGATTCATGTCGAAAACAGGAAATATTTCTTATATATTTATTTTCACTGCGTTTTTGTCAATTAACGGTGTTGTCTGTGCACTATACGTTTTTAAGCGTTATAGAACGTTGGTCGATGGTCAACGTCTTCTTAAAAATAAGGAAGCAATGATTAAAAAAGTGACTTAATCAAGAAATTCGGATGAATGGCTGAACCACTTTGAAAAGAAAGTTCTTTTAGTTCATTATGAATTGGACTATTTTTAAGCTAAGGTAAATATATTTAGGAGAGCCAGTATATCATTACTATAGACTATCGAATCTAACGCAAAGATTAATCTCATTACATTTCTCCTTGCATTTTCTACATTCTTAATGTAATGTAGATGATAATTAATAATACTGAAAATTTAATAAGTTAATTTCTTATCCAGAGAGACGGAGGGACTGGCCCAACGATGTCTCAGCAACCAACCTTTAATGGTTAAGGTGCTAATTCCAGTAGGTAGATTTTTCTGCCTAAAAGATAAGAGGGCGGTGAATAAAGAACATGGACCTTCTTCTTATTGATAGAGGTCCATGTTTTTTTTGGTCCATCCGATACAACAGATCCAATAAGCTTGATTTAGGCTAATCGCAGATTTTCTGAGGAGGTAAATAATAATGACATCTAGCAAACGAATTGAAACTAAATTAGTGCAAATTGGAAATAGGAGTGACCCAGTAACTGGCGCTATCAATCCACCAATATACTTATCAACAGCATTCCAGCATAAAGGTCTTGGACAATCGACCGGTTTTGATTATTCTCGAACAAAGAATCCGACACGGTCTATTCTAGAAGAAGCAATTACGGATTTAGAGGATGGTGATGCCGGTTTTGCCTGTAGTTCTGGGATGGCTGCAATTCAATTAGTGCTATCCCTCTTCCGTTCAGGGGATCACCTACTGGTACCTGAAGATATTTATGGTGGAACCTTTCGTTTACTCGATTACTATGTAAAAACCTATGATATTAAAACCACATATGTACCCTTTGATCATGTTACAACAACTGAACAATATATTTCTGACAGAACGAAGGCTATTTATATCGAAACACCGACCAATCCATTAATGCAGGAAATAAATATTAGACAATACGCTGATTTAGCTCATAAACATGACTTATTGCTGATTGTCGATAATACATTTTTAACTCCATATTTACAGCAGCCATTAACATTAGGTGCTGATATCGTCCTTCATAGTGCTACGAAATATATCGGTGGTCATAATGACGTTTTAGGCGGACTAGTTGTAGCAAAAGGAGGTAGTATATGTGAAAGGCTCGCATTCAATCATAATGCAGCCGGCGCAGTTCTTTCGGCATTTGATTCTTGGCTATTGATTCGCGGATTAAAAACCCTTGCACTTCGAATGGTTAAACATGAAGAAAATGCGAAAGAGCTTGCAAGTTTTTTAAATGTGCAACCTGAAGTATCCGATGTGCTCTATCCTAATAAGGGTGGGATGCTATCCTTTCGATTACAGGAAAGCAAGTGGATTAATCCATTTTTATCAAGTCTGAAACTCATCGTTTTTGCTGAAAGTCTAGGAGGTGTCGAAAGCTTCATTACCTACCCAGCAACACAAACCCATACAGATATACCCAGGGAAGATAGAATAAGGCGAGGAATCAGTGATGATTTACTTAGATTTTCTGTAGGTATTGAACAAGTAGAAGATTTGAAAGCAGATTTATTTCAAGCTTTATCACAATTACAGAAGGAGGACGATTATCATGAGTCAATCTGTAAATCATCAAGAGACAAAATTAATTCATGCGGCTGGAAACGGTAAAGGAGATCCGATTACTGGGGCTGTAAATCCTCCCATCTACTTATCATCTACCTTCCACCAAAAACGCTTCGATACATTTGGTGATTTTGATTACAGTAGATCAGGAAATCCAACAAGACAGGTTGTCGAAGAAAAGATTGCGGAACTAGAGGGTGGTGCAAGAGGCCTTGCATTCGCTTCAGGAATGGCGGCTATTTCATCGGCATTTTTCTTGTTATCTGCTGGTGACCATGTCGTTGTGACAAAGGACGTATATGGGGGAACTTATCGTTTTGTAACAGAGGTCCTGAATAAATATGAGATTGATTATACATTTGTAGACATGACAGATTTGGATGCAGCTGCACAGGCAATCCAATCGAATACAAAGGTTGTATATATGGAGACGCCCTCAAATCCTTGTTTGAACATTACTGACTTATCAGCGTTAATCCGGGTTGCCCATGCAAACAATTGTTTAGCTTTTGTCGATAACACATTTATGACCCCACTATTCCAAAATCCAATTGCGCTAGGTGCAGATCTTGTGCTTCACAGCGCAACAAAATTTCTATCCGGTCATAGTGATATTATTGCTGGATTAGCAGTTACAAAAACAACTGAACTTGGTGAGAAACTGGCCTTCATTCAAAATTCCTTTGGCTCTATTTTAGGTGCACAGGACGCCTACCAATTAATACAGGGAATCAAGACATTAGGAACACGCATGAGACAGTCTACTAAATCAGCTGAAAAGATTGCTAACTTTTTAGAAACACATCCCATAGTAAAAGATGTTTACTACCCGGGATTGACTACGCATCCAGGACATACGATTCACCGTTCTCAGTCAACAGGTTATGGAGCTGTTCTCTCATTCAAGTTGCCGACAAAAAAAGCAACGAAGGCTTTTGTTGAAAATGTACAAATTCCCGTTTTTGCAGTGAGTCTGGGTGCTGTAGAATCGATTCTTTCCTACCCAGCAACAATGTCACATGCCGCGATGCCCAAAGAAGAACGAGATAAGCGAGGAATTACTGATGGGCTGTTAAGATTTTCTGTAGGACTTGAGCATGTTGATGATCTTCTGGCTGATTTTGTTCAAGCATTGAATTATGCTAAAGCTACATTAACAGAGCAAGAGGAATTGATTGGTAAAGCTGCATATTAGAAAAGGAAGAATTTAAGCGAAGTCCTTTTATAAAAAAGCTAATAAAGTGAATTTCAACTGGAATGATGGGATATTTATAGTGAAAATGCTCGAAGTTGGAGGGGTTATATTGATCAGTTGCTTAGCAGATAGAGCGCCTCATGTCTCAGCAATCAACCCGCTCCAACCGCTAATCTTTAACTCTTTAAGTTGTTAGCCAAAACGGTCAATAATCTCGACAATCTCATCCTCTATTAATTTCCCATCCTCTTCATTTAATAAATTATTTATCATTATTGAGAAAATCAAGTCATTGCCTTTATTTGTTTTCATATAGCCTGAAAGCGTACTGACTCCTTCAATTGTGCCTGTTTTTGCTCTAACGGACTTACCTTGCAATCTTTCATATAATGTACCACCAATCATTCGCTCTGCAGCTCCTGCTGCTGGAAGAGATTTTAGATACACAGGGAACCAGTTTCTTTTCTGTATCTGAACTAGAAGATTTGTAATTTCATTGGCCGGTATAAGATTACTATGTGATATACCAGATCCATCTTTAATTAAAATTGATTCCATATTAATGCCAAGCTTAGCTAGCTCTCTTTTCATCACTCGTATACCTTTTTCCCAGCTTCCTTCCCCATAAACTATCCTCCCCATTTCTTTAACTAATATTTCTGCATGTCCATTATTACTAAGTTTCATAAATGGAATAAGTAATTCGGATAACGGTATTGATTTACGGGTAAAGATTAACTGTGTATTTCTGGGAGCTTGTCCGATTCTTGCTTCACCATCGCATACAATACCTTGTTTTTTAAGTGCATCTCTAAATAGATCCAAGGCATACAATGATGGTTCTGGGACAGACATAAATTCTCTTCGTTTTTCTGAACCAAACATTATATTTCCATAGATACGAATTATGTTTGAACCGTAATCTCTTGTAATTATGAGTTCATCTTCTGCAGCTACTTCTGCAGTAACTGCATTATTTTCAATCCTAATAATATCTGTATTTGGAAAAATAGTGTATGTTGGTTTGGTACCAATAGTGTCTCCAGGTTTAATTTCTACAATAATTGAACCAGTATCATAATCATCGTTCGGTGATGCTGTTAATGCAGATACTTGTGCACCATAGTAATATTGCTCATCGGTCCAGACTAAATCGGGTGAAATCCGATTATCGTCATACCACGTATCATCACCGATGATATCCCCTTCAATTTTATTGATTCCATTTTTAATTAATTGTTTAGCAAGCTTGTTAAAGGCAGATGGCACTAAGGTTGGGTCGCCTTTTCCAATTAGGTATAAATTTCCTTTTAAGATTCCTCCTTCGATAAAACCTGTCATTCTCATCTCTGTTTGAAATGTATAACCTTCGCCGAGGATAGATAATGCAGCTGCACTAGTGAATAGCTTCATATTTGAGGCTGGATGCAATCGAGTATCGCCAAAATGATTATAATATTTTTCACCTGAAGATTGCGAGTGAATACTAATGCCAATTAATGCCCCATGTAATTTCAGATTGTTATTGAGATAATTATCAAGTTGTATTTTCATAGTCAACCTCCTTACAGATGTAATTAGTAACTGTCTATCTATTTCTATAAGAAGTCAGCAGATACCTTCATTAGAATTCAAGATAAGTTTGTACGCAAAATCTTATGCTTAAATAAAAATAATATGAAATATATGGTTTCCTTGCCCTTTCTAAGGTACATTTTCTTCATATACTACTAAGGTAAACAGAAATGGGGGTGACAAAATGAGTGAACAATACGGAGGTCATGGAAACATGGGATTTGCGTTGATAGTTGTTCTATTTATCTTGTTAATTATTGTTGGTACTGCATTTGTAGGATACTAATTAGTCCCATGCCAGCATCATATCATCAGCTTATCTATATTTCCTCCTCGATCGGATAACGGATGATTAAATTAATTATGAAGGATGCTTATGCATCCTTTTTTTAAGCTGTGGGGGAAAAATGACCTCCATTATATTATATAGAGATCATTTCTTTGATCATTCAAACGTTTTAAACAAATAAGCTTAGAAGTAATACGAACACTAGACCACATACAGAGATAAGTGTTTCCAATACAGTCCATGTCGCGAACGTCTCCTTCATCGTTAATCCAAAGGACTCTTTCACAATCCAGAATCCAGTGTCATTAACATGTGAAGCAATAATACTACCTGCACCAGTTGCAAGCACCATTAATTCAAGGTTTACACCTGTTCCCGCCATCATCGGGATTACGAGACCTGCTGTTGTTAAAGCTGCTACAGTAGCAGATCCTTGTGCAAGTCTTAGTAATGCAGCGATCAACCATGCTAATATAAGTGGCGATATAGTACTACCATCAAAAATTTGTGCAACATAATCCCCTACACCACCATCAATAAGTACTTGCTTCAGTGCACCACCTGCACCCAGAATAAGTAGCATCATTCCAATGGCTGCAACTGCATTTTCAGCGGATTGCATTAATTGCTTCATTGGGATTTTTCTAGAAACACCCATCGTATATATTGCAACTAATACAGAGAGCAACATAACTGTAGTTGGTGATCCAACCATTGAAACAATATCAAAAAACGAATTATCAGATATTCCCATTGATTCCTGTAGTAAAGTTAAGATTGTAGAAACGCCCATCAGAATTACAGGGAACAACGCTGTAAATGCACTTACCCCAAAACTTGGTGTATCTTCCAGTTTGAATTGTTTTGCTTTACCGATGGATGCCATACTTCCTGTTGGTTCTTTTTCAAAGGCTGATGGTACAAACTTTCTTGCAATTTTTGCGAATAAAGGACCCGCTATAATTACCGTCGGAATCGCAATGATGAAACCATATACTAATACCATTCCAACATTTGCACCGTATTCCTGAGCAATAACAGTTGGACCTGGATGTGGTGGCAAGAATGCATGAGTAACAGATAACGCTGTAGCCATCGGAAGTCCAAGCCATAAAAACTGAATATTTAGCTGTTTTGCGATTTGGTAAATAATCGGAATTAATAACACAAGACCAACTTCAAAGAACAATGCAATCCCTAAAATAAACCCTACAGCTACAACCGCCCACTGTATTCGTCTCTCACCGAATTTATCAATTAAAGTCATTGCAATGCGTTGGGCTCCACCCGCATCAGCAATTAGCTTACCAAGAATTGCTCCAAGACCAAAGACCAATGCTATTCCGCCGAGAGTGCCTCCCATACCGGCTTCAATTGACCCAACAATTTCTGTTATCGGCATTCCTAAAGCTAATGCAATAATAAAGGACACAACAACCAAGGATATAAATGTATTAATATTAAATTTCATTATCATTATTAGTAATACTACAACACCAATTGCGACGATTAATAATGGCATACTTCTTTCTCTCTCCCCTTATTGAAACCAAACAAGTTTGACTCAATTATATTAATTTTTCAATTCTACCCAACATTTTACAGCGGTTACATTAACTGCGTAATCGCTCACAAAATTAGAAAAACTTTTATTCTTTTAATTGGTTACAGTCCTAGTTTCACTTACTCAAATAAGAGTTCACTTATATTTATTTAGTCAAATAACGACCCGGCCTTTACCGATATTGGAGTATTTTTCTTGAATAGAAGCTCTAATATTTGTTAAAGCTTCTATTTAGAACTTTACTTCAATGTATACACGTCATTTATTCGATCTCAATAACAGCTTTTCTTACCTTATCAGGATTTTTCTCTATAAACTCGAATGCTTCCTTCACTTGACTAATATGAAAACGATGGGTTACGAGACCCTCATGAGTTAACTCTTTTGAATTAATTAATTCTACTACTTTTCCAAATTGATTGGTTTGGAGTCTTGAACCAGTAATCGTTAATTCTTTCTTAGTAATCGGCATAAGCGCAATTGATGATGGTGTTGCATTAAACCCAAGTGTAACAACATTTCCAGCTGGGGACGCGACATCAACACTTAATTCAAAGGTTTGCGGCATGCCTACCGCATCAATTACAACATTTGCACCTTCATCATTTGTAATTTCATTGATTCTTTCCTTCACATCAACTTCAGAAGGATTGATAATATAATCCGCACCATTTTCCTTAGCAAATGCCAGTCTTTCATTTGTCATATCAGAAATGATAACAATAGCACCACGAAGCTTAGCCATTTTTAAAACCGTAATCCCGATCGGTCCTGCTCCTTGGATGAATACAGTTTGTCCCTCTTGAACGTTGCCTCTCCATGTTGCTTGAGCACCAATAGTATAAGGCTCAGCCATTACTGCTTCATCCCAAGAAATCTCAGAATCTACTTTATGCACTTGTCTCTCTGGAAGAACGGCGAATTCTCTCATTCCACCATCTTCATGGACACCAAATACCGAGACTTCTTTACATACATTTGGTCTTTCATTTTTACATGCATAGCACTCGCCACAATAACTGATTGGTTCTATTACGACATGGTCACCAACTGCAACATTACTTACATTTGTACCAATTTCAACTATTTCCCCCGCAACTTCATGACCAACGATTCTTGGATATGTGGCAAGTGGGTTCGTGCCATGGTATATATGCATATCTGAACCACAAATTCCTACTCTCTTTACTTTTATTTTCACTTCGTTTTCTTGCTCTATCGCCGGCTCTACTACATCCAACGTTTCGATTATATTTGCCTCTGGAATTCTTATAGCTTTCATTTTCCTCTTCCTCCCATACTATCACCATACTATGTAATCCCTTTCAAAAATCATTAAAGATTAACTAAAATATGATAACAATCACAATTGCGTTTTTATTGTAATTCAAATTTACCAAAGCGGGTGCTGGAAATTTTCATTCATCTCTCTTCGATTACAACATTTGGATTGGAATCATTATTTAGATTTGACATGTAACATTTCACATATCACAATAAAACCATACAATATTTATTTATAGCTGTCAAATTAAAGTACTAATAAAAATCAAGTCTAGTTTTCTTTTTAACGAAAGCATTATATAATAATCGATATACAGAGCTTTGAAGAAATATATCAACAATATGTGATTGAATTCTAGAACAAGGGGATAATAAATCATGTCTAAAATTGAAACTTCTCTTTTAGCAGATCAGGTATATAAAATCCTGCGAAGCAAAATAATTACTGGTGAATACAAACCTAGTGATAAACTGGATATTCACAAATTGGCTGATGAATTTGGGGTAAGCCGCTCTCCTGTTAAGGATGCAATTAATCAACTCGTTTATGATGGATTGATTGAAATCATTCCTCGTAAAGGCACTTATGTAACCGAATTAGACTTTACTGATTTTCTAGAAGTACTTGACGCGAGATTAATGATTGAATTGTGGGCTGCACAACAAGTAATCCAAACTGTAACAATCGAAGAATTAGAAAAATGGGGACAGATTGTAGCAAAGATGGAATTATTACTGAAAAAGGATTCTTTTAATTTCGATAAATATAATAAATTGGATATGCAATTCCATTCAAGTTTAATCGATTGGACTGGCAATAAAAAGATAAAAGAAATGTTTCTCTCGTTAAATACTCATGTATCCTTGTCGCGTATCGTTCACTCGACATCCTTGGAAAGTACAATAAAAAGGCATCGTGATCATTGGCTGCTTTTCGAATCGATGAAAGCCCGGGACTTAACAAGTTTTTCTGATGCAATATCCAGGCATATTGGCAGCTTAAAACAAGAAGCAAAAATACGATGGAATGAAGAAGAAAACTAGAATTAAAAGGCCAACTCCATTATGTTGGCGTCGGCCTTGTGTATATTGGTAAGAACAAATAAATAATGTTTTATGAATAGTTTATAACTCCAAGCAACCGATACTCTCTTGTTCTTCCATCTCTTATTCTGGCTCTTTTCAAGCATCCTCTTCAAAAGACAGAACAGTAAGCTTAGTCAGACTTCCAACATCAGCATTTCTTGTACTGATTGGTTGATTTTCTCTGTCAGCTGATCATTACAAGAAATGCGTGACAACATTGGTCCCACCATTATCTACAACTCGTAAATATGCTTCATTTTGCGCATTACCATAAGTAACAACCTCTGCATCGTAACGCTCTGCAATTTGACTATAGATCGTTGCTCCTCCCCCGTCTTCTTTCCTTGAAAATCCTCAAGTGAGTTGTTGTCGGAGTTACTTCTTTACGAACTATATATCTAATTCATGACGATTTGCAATTTCCCGCATTAATTCAACATTATAGCCAGTAAGTTTATCTACAATGCCTTCTCCACCTTCATAATAGGAAGCTGGAAACAATGTACCAGAATTTCCTACAACTATTTCTCCTGCATCTTGGATTTCTGCCCATTTCTCATCAGCATTATTTGATTTTTCACTACTTATTTCTTTTTCACTCGAATCTCCACAAGCTCCTAAAGGATTGAAAGCACAAAAAACGACTAATAACCAAATCTTCTTCATCCTCTGTCTCCTTTGAGGATTTCTGTTATATAAGTAATTATAAGATTATAGCAACAGTCCTAACATGTGGAATCAAATATATGGAATATTCATTTCAGATATGAACCAAGGAAATTTTACATTATTTCACAGAAAGGAGAGAGACTAATTGAAAAAGGAGGTAATTGCTATGGCAAAAGGGAAAACAAAAACGAAAAACAAAAATAAAGAAGAGCTAAACGAGATGAAGAACAATAATAAATTTAAACGGAATCGCCCACCTGGCAATTAATACGATAATAATTAATACCACTGGGTAATATTTCTATCCAGTGGTATTGTATTGCGTAATATCTTAATCATGTTAATCTGTATTTTACCATAGTAAAATACACCAATAATGCCATCATACTACAAATGATAATCACAATTCCCATTGGCAATGATGTATGTTCCCCTCCTATTCCTACTAGAGGAGAGACAAGCGCACCGCCACCAAAAGGAAGGATACCTAGAAAAGCAGAAGCACTGCCCGCTGATTTTCCTTGTCTTTCCATTCCTAGTGAAAAACTTGCAGTTCCTACCATCCCCACACTGGATACAACAAGAAATAACGCTGGAATAATAGCCCATAGTGGCAGAGAAAACGAGACCACAATTAACAATAAGATGCTACCGATCACAGATATCATAATCCCTGTTAATAACAGTGTCGCTTCTTCTAGCTTATTTGCTAATTTACTCGTTAATTGGGCAGTAATGATAATTCCCACACCATTAGCCGCAAAGATCAGTGAGAACTGCTGTGGTGTTACATCGTAAATATTCTGTAAGACAAATGGTGAACCCGCTATGTATGCAAACATACTCATCGAAATAAAGGCCTGAGAAAGAGCTATTCCCATGAACACACGATCTTTCAATAGGTCACCAAATGTTTTGAATATCGCTAAAACACTTGCTTCGGATCTTTTTTCCAGTGGCAAGGTTTCAGGTAGTAAAAAAATTACCGATAAAAACATAATCAGACCAATCACGCTTAGAATGATGAATACAGCTGGCCAAGAAACCCAGTTTAGTACAGCGCCACCAAATATCGGAGCGAGGATTGGAGCAGCGCCATTTACAAGTGAGAGCAGTGCAATAAATTTTGTCAAATCCTTTCCATTATACATATCACGTGCAGATGCTCGGGCAATAACAATTCCTGCTGCCCCTGACACTCCCTGAACAAAACGCAATCCAATGAACATCCAAATGTTTGGGGTAAATGCACATGAGATTGATGCAATGGAATAAATTATCAGTGTTGACATGAGCGGACGACGTCGTCCCTGAATATCACTTAATGGTCCGAATATAAGCTGTCCAGCAGCTAGTCCTAATAAACAGGCTGTTAAACTTAATTGTGCAAATGATGCAGTCGTTTGCAGATCAACAGTTACAATTGGCAGTGCGGGCAAATACATATCCATTGATAATGGTCCAAAAGCGGTAAGCGACCCTAGCAATAAAACAATCCATACTTTATTCAATCGATCTCCCTCTGGATGAACTTCATGTTTTTTTCTAATACATTCATATATTGATTCTTTCCTCTCATTTATTCCAAATTATTATATGAATTATAGCATAATTCTGACCAAAAGAGACTTAATAATTGGTTACATACTGCCTTGGATTTTGTGGAGTTAAAACGCTTCAATTGATAATTTCAGTTCCCTGTGCAAGTTGAACACGCATTTGCTAGTAAGGGTCATCATATCCTATTTAGTTACCGAATACGGTTAGCGGAATAACAAAATTCAAGGGCTGATATTCATTTTTAGATTATGTCCCTGGCTTTAAGTATTATATTTTAGTTTCTACTCCTTCCAGTGATTGATGTCTGGCAATTTTACAATCTCTATTAATTGTTCAGCCACACAGAAACGAAGAGTAGTTGGTTTAATTTAGACTAAATTTGAATTAATATCCACCATACAGGGAGGAAGGTTAAATCTCCGATAAAAGGGTGAAAAATAGCGCAACCTTCGTCAACCGAAGAATGCGCTTTTTGTACCTTTATTTAAAACTCCTCGTATTCTGCCGGATCCTGATTCTTATTTCTACCATCTGGACGAGTAAGTTCCGCTATTAAGTTCATTTCTGTATCGCTCAATGTGAAATCAAAAATAGATATATTTTCCAGCTGGCGAATAGGCGACGCAGACTTAGGAATAGGGATTGCTCCTAGTTGATGATGCCAACGTAAAATAATTTGTGAAATAGATTTGTTATGTGTATCCGCAATTTGCTGCAATGTATCGTTTTGCAATACATCATTCGCTCTAGCAAGAGGACTCCAAGATTCCGTTTTCACATTGTGATCCGCATGCCATTTTCTTTGTTCCTCTTGATTGAAAAATGGATGTAATTCGATTTGATTAATGCTCGGTAACACGCCTGTTTCTTTCTCTAATCGCTCCAAATGTTCTGGCAAGAAATTACAAACACCGATTGAACGAATAAGTCCCCATTTTTTAGCATCAATCAATGCTTGCCAAGCTTCTACATAGTGATCCTGCTTTGGATTTGGCCAATGAATAAGATAAAGATCATAATAATCTAGATTTGCACGATATAATGATTCCTGAATTGTAGTTACTGCTTTATCATATTCATGATAACGACCAGGTAGTTTCGATGTAATCCTTAATTCCTCTCTCGAAGCTGTACTGCGGCGAATCGCTTCTCCTACCGTTCCTTCATTTTCATAATTATAAGCGGTATCAATTAGTCGGTAACCTATATTAATTGCACTTGTTATTGCACTCGCACCTGCATTTCCATTAAGCCCATATGTACCAAAACCAATAACTGGAACTGAAGTCCCATCGTTTAATGTAATTTCTTCAACCGATTTACTCATAAATAATATCCCCTTTATTCATTATTAATTTCTCCTATCGTCAATATATTTAGCGTACCATTTACAGGTTACGAATTTCAAATAATTCAGCTTGTTTAAGTGCTTGTATTCGATTGAGTTTACTTCCCAAACCTTATCGATTAATGTTGTTTATATAACAGTTCATATGTTTTAATTAAACCCAGTAACAGTTCTCATAGTGTTTACATATTGGAATTTCTGGTAAACTATACTAGAACTTAAACAAATATATATAACTGGGGGTAAAAGAATGGTACTGCCTAACTTTAAAGAAAATTTACAAAAATATGCGAAATTATTGGTCGCAAAAGGAATTAACGTTCAACCTGGTGATTGGGTGAAAATGACAATAAACGTTGATCAGGCACCATTAGCACGACTAATTACCAAAGAAGCATATGCACTAAAAGCTGAGAAGGTTATCGTGAAATGGTCTGACGATGAAATTAGCCGAGAACATTACTTAAACCAGTCTACAGAGGTATTAACTAATATTCCTAAATATGAAATTGAGGAATCTGAAGACCATGTATTGAATCATCGCGTAAGTCGACTTTCTATTATTTCTAGTGACCCTGGCCTACTTGACGGCGTCGATCCAACAAAGATTGCGACATATCAAAATGTGGCGGGTAAAGCCTTTGAGGCAACTAGAATTGCAACTCAAAACGATGATTTGAAATGGACAGTAGCTGCTGCAGCTGGAGCAGGATGGGCTGCAAAAGTATTCCCAGACTTAGCAACTAGCGAAGAACAAGTGGATGCATTATGGGATCAGATTTTTAAAACAAGCCGTGTATATGCTAATGACCCGATTGCAACATGGGATGAGCATAAAAAAACATTAAATGAAAAAGCAGCGAAGTTAAACGAAATTCAGTTCGATGCCTTACACTATAAAGCTCCTGGGACAGATTTAACATTAGGACTTCCTAAAAACCACATTTGGGCTAGTGCTGAAAGCTATAATCCAAAAGGAGAGGAATTTATTGCTAATATGCCAACTGAAGAAGTCTTCACCGCTCCAGATACACGTCGGATGGATGGTGTTGTAAAAAGCACGAAGCCACTTAGCTATGCTGGTACACTAATTGAAGGTATCGAAGTTCACTTTAAAGACGGAAAAATCGTTGATATTTCTGCTGAAAAAGGCGATGAAACAATTAAAAAATTAGTGAATGATAACGAAGGTGCAACTGGCTTGGGTGAGGTTGCGTTAGTGCCAGATCCATCACCAATTTCGCAATCAGGGATTACTTTCTTTAACACATTATTTGATGAAAATGCATCAAACCATTTAGCAATTGGTGCTGCCTACCCAACAACAATTAAAGGTGGCACTAAAATGAGTCAAGAAGAATTAAAAGAACATGGAATGAATACTTCTACTGTTCATGTTGACTTTATGATTGGTTCAGACAAAATGGATATTGATGGAATCAAACAAGATGGAACGATCATGCCAATTTTCCGTAATGGGGACTGGGCGTTTTAAATTCATGTGAAAATCTATAATTCAATTAATAATTCCAAGAGATAATTATCTCTTGGAATTATTTTTTCGATTACAAATTTACGTTCATAAAACGATTCTCTATAAAAATTTTCTATTTTTCCATTAATAACAGACTGCCTTGTTTATAATAATCCGCCCACTCCTGCTCTGGAACGAGTCCACCACCAGTAGACCAAGCAATATGTGTTACATTTTCATTGTTAATTACTTTATCTGTCAAATAATTCGATTGTTGCACCATTACTGGTCCAAGTAAACCCGCAGTCGCTGAAGGCTCTACTAGTATTTTTTCAGTATCTGCTAACAAATTCAGCAATTGAAATAACCTTTCATCCTCAATAGTATAGATTCCACTTACCAATTGTTCACTAATCGAACTTGCAAATGATGAGGGCCTGCCAACAGCTAGTCCATCAGCTGCTGTCTTATTATCAATCCCAAAATCCTGAACACTTACCCTCTCCATCTCCCCTGTAACTAGTCCGATTAACACTGCTGGCGAATGCACCGGCTCAACGAAGAAACAATGAACATTATCGCCAAAAACCTGCTTTAATCCAAAGGTAATTCCACCTGGTGCACCTCCTACCCCGCATGGAAGATAAACAAATAGTGGATGTTCACTATCAACTTGAATTTCGTTTTCCTTAAGTTGTTCCTTCAATCGAAGTGCTGCTGTACTATAACCTAGAAAAAGATGATTGGAGCTCTCGTCATCAACGAAATATCCTTTAGGATCTGCAATCGTTTGTTTCCTGCCGACTGCGATTGCCTCACTGAAATCGCCAGCAAACTCATGCACATTCGCACCTTTCTCCCTTAATAAATTCTTTTTCCAGTGTTTGGCATCACTTGACATGTATACATTCACCTTAAATCCAAGCTTTGCCGACATGATACCAATACTCAATCCTAAGTTCCCTGTTGAACCAACACCGATACTGTGTTGCTGGAAAAAACGCTTAAACGCTTTACTCGTAAAAACTTCATAATTGTCATCTTTTGTTAGTAAGCCAGCTTTTATTGCTAATGACTCTGCATAATGTAATACCTCATAAAAACCACCCCTAGCTTTTATTGAACCAGCAATAGATAATTCATTGTCACATTTCAAATAGAGATTTCCACTTATTTCTGATGAAAGCTTATCTTCTATTCTCGCTTTCATTGCCACAATTTTCTTAAGTGGCGATTCGATTATTCCATTTGTTGCTTTCGTTTCAGGGAATTCCTTTCTAAAAAATGGCTCGAAACGATTCCAAAGCTTCTCTGCCTCGTGAATATTCACCATCGTCAAATCAGTTGCATTGAACGCATTTACAGAAGTGAGCTTAGGGTTAATCCAAGTTACAGGATGTAGTTCCATGACTTCTTTTAAAACTGGATATTTACTTTGATAAGTTTCGATTATTTTTTTCGAAAACAATGTTATTTCCTCCTTTTTTAACCATAGAAAGCCAGAGTCAAGCCAAAATGAACTGGCGATCTATTTTCACTAATTAAATGAGAAGGTTTTCCACCCTTATGCACTCTAATACTTTTTCTTATTAGTTTCTCAGAAGCTTTGTTTATATTTTATGGTATCATACTATTTGAATCCGGAATAATTAAAACGATTAGAAAACTAGTCTGCACTTATTCGTTAATAATGTTTTTATGCTCTCTTAACTGCCAAGTATAACTTTAATTCCACCTAAAACAGAAATGAAAAAAGAACTTACATCCAAATGGCATGCAAGTTCCCCAAAATAAAATCAACCTATTCTAACTGCAATATTTTTTTCGTAAATCCAATATCGTTTGTGAAATAGCCGTCTACATTGAGCAATTTAACTCTCTCTTGTTCCTTTTTTTCCGTCTCCAAATCGTTAAAGAACACATGAACTTCTTTCCCTTGGCGATGTAATTCATTTACATTCTTTAATGTTACATCGGAAGCTTCCATCCCTATGAACGGATAGTCTGCCATTTTCGCTTCTTTCAAGCTGAACTTGCCTTTTCCAAATAATAAGGTTAACGGCACTTCAGGTGCTAATTCATGAATCCTTTCGAGACTATCCTGTGAAAAGGACTGAATCGTAACGAGTTTTTTCTCAATTAAATCATATTCATTCAACAGTTGGACTAATGATTCTTCCATGGCTAATACATCATTTACTAATCTTGTTTCAATATAATAATGTTCAGTATCTGTAAATGTATCTAGGATCTCTTTCAGTGTTGGAATCACTGCCACAGTTGATTGATTACTAAAAACCTCGATCGTTGGAATTTCCTTTATTTCCTCGAGATTATAGTGCGAAACCTCACCAGTACCATTCGTCGTTCGATCAATCGTCTTATCATGCATTGCAACTAATGATCCATCCTTTGTCATCCGTAAATCAACTTCAAGTGCATCGACATCATCATTAGCAGCTATTTTATATGCACTTATGGTACTTTCATTAAAACGATCATTGGCACCACGATGGGCAATTATCTTCGGAAAATCCGCTACCATCGGTTCAACTTCACAATTGCTGGAAATATAGAATACAAGTAAAATCATGATGCTAAAAAAAAGAATAAACCCTATACTTCTTTTATACAAATGATTTTCTTTCACTTCGATAAAATAACGCTCTTTCTGGGAAGTCAGTAATAATCGCATTTACATTTAAATCAAGTAATTGTTTTATTTCATCTTTATCATTAACTGTCCAGACACGTATTTTTTCAAAGAAATCTTTTAGATAGAAAGCATCCGATAAGGCGACTTGTTTTGATATATGTAATGCTTCTAAGTCCAGACTTTGAATGTAGTCCTGTGGGTGTGAGATTCGTTGATCCAGCAACCAGGCAATTTCAGCATATTTATTCAGCTTTTTAATCCGTAATAAAGTTGGTAGATGAAACGAAGAGAAAATAATTTTCCTGCCATTCCCAAACTGTTCCACAATTGATAATACTTTCTCTTCAATGCCCTCATAGTTAATTAAATAGGTTTTTAATTCAATATTTAATTCGGTATCATATGGTTCGAGAAGTTCTAATACTTCCTTAAGTGTCGGCACACGTTCTGCTCCCCATGATGCCTCATCATAGCCAGGAAAATGTTCGTAATTAACACCAGCACTAAATTCTTTTATTTCTTGTAGTGTAAAATCTTTAATATATCCGTTTCCATCTGTCGTCCTGTCCAATATTTCATCATGAATAACGATTACTTCACCATCTTTTGTTAGTTGAACATCTAATTCAATTCCATCGACACCTTGCTCAATTGCTTTTTGAAATCCTAACAATGTATTTTCCGGATAAGTACCCATACATCCTCGATGCCCATATATTTTTGTCGCAGTCATCGTTATACATCCTCCTAGAATTAATTAGATACGGAACAGTTTCTTCTTATCCAATATTGCTAAAAAAAAACTAAGGTCTAGCCAAGCCTTTGGGTGGCAGCCTTAGTTACAATCATTCAGTAAAAAGTCGTTATACTTTTCTTACCTGCCAAATAGAGAAAAAAAGCATGTTTCATTGCTTTTTTCTCTCTATATTAGCAATCTTGATAATACCTTTTAAAGCTTATTCTCCTCGAGCTGCATTTGCTTGCTCAATTGCAGCATTAAATTGATCTACTGCTGCATTATATGCATCGTCTACTTCTCCGCCATTATATACGGTTTCTAGTGCAGTTTCCATAATTTTACGACCTTCTGGAATCATATCCATTAATGCACCCTGTGTAGCATAAGAAGCTTCTGTAGCCTGTAATTGGTCTACTGTTACTTGTAATTGTGGCATTTCTTCATGAGCATCAATTACTACTTGTTCATCGTAAGCAGCTGGATTAATTGCAAAATATCCTGTACCTACATGCCATTCCGCTTGAATTTCAGGCGTTTGTAAATATTTCATGAAATCCCATGCAGCCTTTTGTTCTTCTTCTGATTTACCGTCAATCATCCAAAGACTAGCACCACCGATGACTACACCGGCACGTTCCTTATCTTCTGGATGTGGTAAAAATGCAATTCCAACTTCAAATGGTGCATGATCAATAACATCCCTTGAGCTTGCTGAAGATTGTAAGAACATAGAAACATCACCAGCTAAGAACCCAGCCATCATGTTATCTTCGTTAGTACCATAGTTTGCAAATGTTTCATCATCGACCATACGTTTTACCCATTCGAAGATAGATTTTCCTTCTTCTTCCGTCCAGCCAATCTCAGTTGGCGTTTCTGTACGTCCATTGTCATTATTCAATAGTAGTGCACCTTGGTTTGCTAATAGTTGCTCATATAACCAACCATATGCTTGTAATGCAAAACCCTTCATGCCCGCATTTGATTCTACAATTGCTTTACTTGCTTCTTCAACTTCTTCAAAAGTTTCTGGGGGTGCTTCTGGATCTAGTCCAGCAGCTTCAAAAGCATCTTTATTGTAATACATTACAGGAGTAGAAGAGTTAAAAGGCATCGAATAGAATGTACCATCTAAAGAATAATAATTTACAATGTTCTCTTCTAATCCACTCATATCATAGCCATCTGCATCAATTAATTCTTGGATTGGTACAATACTTCCACTATTGATCATTGACATTGTACCGATTTCAAATGTTTGAATCATCGTTGGTGCACTATCTGTACCAGCAACACTATTAAACTTTGTTAATGCTTCATCATATGTACCTTGGTATTCTGCATTTACTTGCACTGCGTCTTGAGAGCTGTTGTAGCTATCGACGATTGCATTTAATGCTTCTTGTCCAGCTCCGCCCATCGAATGCCAGAACGTTACAGTTTGTTTCTCTCCACTTGCTTCACTGCCTTCCGCCGAAGCTTCAGTACTTTCAGATTCAGCTGCACTATTAGTTTCTTCTGGATCTCCTTCATCATTACATGCTGCAATGAAGAGCACCAATCCTAACATCAGTATTGCGATAAGCTTTTTCATTCTCTTTGCACTCCCCTAGTTTTTAAAATTTTTATAGTTATCCTGCCTTTGTAGACAGTATGACTCATGATTAAATATTTCTATTTCAAAGCACCTTCTGTTAATCCTTTTTGCAGTTTATTTTGTCCTAAGAATAAGAGAATCAATGTAGGGATAACTACAATAGTTGCACCTGCCATAATTACTCCCCAGTCATTTAATTGCTCCTGTGTTTGGAGCTGTTTCAACCCAATTTGTACGGTGCGGACACTATCATTTGTTGTTGCGAGAAGTGGCCATAAGTACATATTCCAAGATGTTAAAAATCCGTAGACACCTAGTGTTAACAAGCTCGTTCTTGATACTGGCAGAACAACTGACAAATAGAATTTAAAATCACCCATCCCTGCAATTTGACTCGCCTCACGCAATTCTTTCGGAATTTGCTTGAAATTCTGCCTAAGCAAAAATGTACCAAATGCCAGAGCAAAAAATGGAACCGATAATCCCTCGTACTCATCAATCCACCCTAAATCACGAATCGTATGAAAGTTAGGGATGATAGATGCCTCAAATGGAACCATCATTGTTGCAATAAATAGATAAAATAATACATCTCTTCCTTTAAATTCTAAGAAGACAAAAGCATATGCAGCTAAACTGGATAAGATTAATTGTCCTAACATAATAGCAACTGAAATGATTAGACTATTAAACAAATATTTCAGTAATGGAAATTGACCAAATGCTTTTACATAATTATCGAGTGACAACGTGGTTGGCAGGCTACCCGTCATAATATCTTTGTTTGCCATGAAACTCATCACAAAGGCCATTAACGTTGGGGCAAATACAAAAAATGCAGAAATTATAAGTAAAATATAGAATATAATCTTTTTGCTGATTGGCATGGTCATTGGTAATGAACCTTCCTTTCACCAAATTTAAACTGTAGAAATGTCATGATTAAAATAATAATAAATAAGAAAACTGCTTGTGCACTTGCCGATCCAAATTTATAGTTTACAAATGCCTCCCGATAAATCGAATACACAACAAGATTAGTAGAATTGACTGGTCCACCCTGAGTTAATATATCGATCTGACCAAATGTTTGAAAAGCATTGATGATAGTTACCGTGACTACGAAAAATAATGTTGGAGAAAGCATTGGGATCGTAATTCTTCTTAATTTATAAAAATAACCAGCACCATCGATATCTGCACTTTCATATAAATAAGAATCAATTGATTGTAATCCACCTAATAAAATAAGAAAAGTAAAGCCTATATTCATCCAGATTGTTGTAATTGAAACAGCAAAAAGTGCCCAACTAGGATCAGTTAGCCATCCGACACCATCTGCTCCTAGGGCTTCTAAAAACATATTTAGTAAGCCGATTGACGGGTGGAATAAATACAACCAAAATACAGAAGCAGCTGCAACGGATATCCCCATCGTTGATGAATAGACCGTGCGGAAAAATCCAATTCCTTTTAACTTTTCGTTAGCAATCATTGCTAAAAACAAACTAATAATTATCGTTAATGGGACAGTGTATAAAACAAATAGAAATGTTGATTTAATACTCTGCATAAATATTGGTGAGGAAAATAGATTTACATAGTTTTGCCAACCAATAAAAACCGTCGTCTCCCCTGCTGCATTTGTTAAGAAAAAGCTTAAATAAATAGTTCTTCCAAGTGGATAAAAAAGAAATACACTAAATAAAATAATCGAAGGAAGTAAAAATAACATCCCTTTAAAAAAACTCTTCGCTCGTTGCTTCTTTTTCAACTGTTCAAAATCAATAGGGCTCACTTGTGTTTCTTGAATGGCAACATTCTCTACACTCATATCAACACAACCTCTTGTTTCTTACCTGCCCTAGCAGACTTAATTAACTTACCGCTGTTCGAGTCAAAGAAACATAGATTTTCGATATTTATATGTACTGGTACAACATCCCCCGCAGTAATATCCCATTGTCCAGGCCATTTCGCTGTCCATAACTCTGAGCCAATATCAAATGCGATCGATGTTTCATTTCCTAAGTGCTCGACATTTACTACCTCTAGATGATGAGTGGTATTGAGATCAGTTCCTGGATAGAGATGTTCTGCCCTGATTCCAATCGTTACATTATTATTTCTTGGTATGTCATCCAGTGTAGGATTTACTTGAATGTTTAGTACACCTTCTATTAATAGTTGGCTCTCTTTTTCATTTAAGACTGCTTTACCTAAGTTCATTTTTGGTGTCCCAATAAAAGAAGCGACAAATAGATTTGCTGGCTCATTATAAAGAGTGATTGGTTTTCCAACCTGCTGTATCTTACCATCATTGAGAACCATAATTCGATCACCCATTGTCATCGCCTCTACTTGATCATGTGTCACATATACCATTGTTAAGCCTAATCTTTTTTGCAAGCGGCGAATTTCAATTCGCATCTGTGCACGAAGCTTTGCATCCAAATTAGATAGTGGTTCATCCATTAAGCAAAGTGGTGCTTCGCTTACAACTGATCTTGCTAATGCAACCCGTTGTCTTTGTCCACCGGAAAGTTCCCTCGGTTTGCGTTTCAGCAATTCACTTAACCCCATCATTTCGGCAGTCTCTGTAAGTCTCTTTTGCTGCTCCTTCTTATTGACTTTCTTAGCATTTAAACCAAACAAAATATTTTGTTCGACCGATAGATGTGGATATAAGGCATAATTTTGAAATACCATTGATAGATTTCTATTTTTGGGTGGTATATGATTCACTACTTTATCGTTAATTTTTAATTTTCCCGCTGTTATATCTTCTAGCCCTGCAATCATTCGAAGTAAAGTACTTTTTCCAGAACCTGATGGACCAACAAGTACGAAAAACTCACCTTCTTCAATTGAAAGATTAATTTCATTCAATACGCTTTTTTGCTTATCGTATGATTTAGAAATATTTATCAAATCAATTTGTCCCATAAGCGTACCTCCCTTTTCTTAGCCAAGTTTCATTTAACCATAAATATTTCTAAGAAAGGTACGATTTACTAATTCATTACAACGAGTTAACAAAAGATTAATATGATTAATAATGCGTTTACATTTTTTAGGTAATAAGGTCCATTATATTTTTCAGTAATATAAAGATGGGTATATTGAACCTTTTTTCATTATATGGAGCGAATGGTTGCACAGCAATCGAATAGCTGTACAATATTAGGCCACAATGATATCATTTGAAATTGAATTTTAGTTTGCCCTTGAAGAACTGTCAATCAGGATGGGGAGAACAAATTTCACCCTGATCGTTTACTCGAAACTAATAATACTTTGCGTGGGAAATGCATTCAGCATTATATAACATGTAATTCGCATTCCCTTGGATGTAATTTTTACAATGGAGAAATTAGGGAGGTATTTCTGATGGATAATCAAAATCAAGGCTGTACAAAACGTGATGTAGCTGGAGCTAGCTTTTCTATTCATCCAATGAGTGATAGATTTATTGAAATTATTAAATCCGCGCTAAATGAGGTAGATACAAGAAAAGTTCATATGAATACAGATGATGTGTCGACAACAGTAAGGGGAAATCTGATACAAGTATTTGATGTGACGAAAGCAATGTTCCTCCATGCTGCAAAAACAGGAGAACATGTGGCATTTCAAGCTACGTATTCCTTAGGATGTCCAGGTGATTCCAAAGCAGAAGCTTATATCGCAAATGATCAGATTCCTCTAAATGCAGAATTAGTGAACGGAATCAATCAATACATTGCCGCAAAGTTTGCATTATATCCACTTGGGGACGGTAATTATATGGATGTTATTCACAAACAAATTGAAGCAATAAGAAAATATGTTACCGTGAGCGCTGCAAATTACTCCACTCGTCTTGATGGAGATGCATTGGCAATATTCGAGGGGCTAGAGCAGGTTTTTAAAGCAGTAGTAAAAAGTGGATCGAGTCACACAGTAATGACTGTATCCATTTCGGCAAATAGTCCTTCACATGAGAATATCAGTACTGTGATTGCCTAAACTAGAAAGGCACTTAATAACAAACAGCAGGTTTCTACTCAATTTTAATAGGGAAATCAAATGATGATTTCCCTTACACATATTTAAGAGCAACAAATAAAGGTAAGTGGCAATAATTTTC
Source organism: Oceanobacillus zhaokaii (assembly GCF_003352005.1). GTDB lineage: Bacteria > Bacillota > Bacilli > Bacillales > Amphibacillaceae > Oceanobacillus > Oceanobacillus zhaokaii. Next base: position 1,614,787 of record NZ_CP024848.1, on the reverse strand, counting down.
ATTTCAATGACTCATCTGCTTCAAACATTTGCGTCAGTTGTTTCCTCTTGAATATCTTTAATCTGGTCAAACAAACTTTTTACTGTACCTACCCCGACGTTATCATATTTTGCTAGAATTACTAATTCTCTTGGCAGTTGTCCGACCGTTTCAATTTGATCCGAATGCAGTTGTTTTAATAAACTTGGAAATCCAGTAAATAATCCCGCTGTTAAAGGAGTTGCTGCTATCTTCTCGGTGATAATCAAATAATCCGTTTTGTAGAAGAAAAGTAAATCCCCTGGTCTCTCAATTATTATATCCCTACGTATCTTTTCCTCTTCAATATAATTTTTAAGCTCTGCAAATAAGATTTCCTCATTCTTTTCGCCAAAACGTTTGACATGATTGGATAGTCCTTCGAGATTATTCGGCAGCTCACTCATAATCCGAGCCTGTTGTTCTGCACCTAAGCGAATCAAATAGGTCTCTGATCGTTCAAAACGCTGTGGTAATAGAAATGCATCTCTTAGAAAATATGGAACCTCTAACTCCTCCCCTTTATAGGTGAGCTTTCGGATTGTGGTAAATCCAGGAGGAACAGGCTGTGCAATGCTGTCGATACTACTTATTTGCTCAGCTTCGACTACCGGTTGCAAATCTTCTACTGTTAAGGTGGTCGTTAAAAGTTCCTCTAATGCACCTAATCGTATCTCAATCTCAGATATATCATAGGATTCAGTCACCTGTGGGTTTGGATCCTGGTAGTCAGGAAATTCAAATTCTACCGGTCCATATGTCTCAACATACCATCTTACAATCAAATAAATAGCTTCCCATGACAGTAAAGCTTCGGAATAGCGGAATTTTCGTGTATCATGTGCTGCCTGATTCCCTATCATTCGTACAGTATGCAATGCATCACGTATTTCATTCGTAATATAACCATTATCACTTAGAATATCGATTCTCTCTACTAATGTTACCCAAGAGTCTTCTGGAAGTTTTTCTACCTTCATTACAAATTGCAATATATTTTCAACAAAAACACGAGCATGTGTGAGCATCGTTCGTGGACTTGTAAATATACTATTCTCTAACTCACAAGCAATTAGTGCGAGTTCCTTATTTAATGGTTCTAGAAATTGATAGTAGTTCTGTATCTTCAAGTTGATTATCTCCTATTAATTTGTGCTGGATATTATTTTAACATAAATAAGCTTAGTTTTAATAAAAGATAGCTGCTGCATATCTCTTAATCTATTAATTTCTCCTTTATAAACGATTGTTCGACAATTAATTATAATTTTCTCAATTTACTATATTTTGTAAACAATTTGTAATATTAGCGAAACCTGTTTGTTATTGGTTATGTGTTAGTATGCATGTAACGTTAAACAAGGGGGAAATACTCATGAAAAAAATAGTAATCGCTTTAGCTTTAATAATCTTTAGTTTTATTGCTTGGGATTCTAAGGTTTCAGCGGAGGAAATCGTTGTACATAAAGGAGAAACTCTATGGGACATTGCCCAAACTGAGAATACTACTGTTGAAAATTTAATTGAACTAAACAATCTTACATCTACTGTTATTTATCCTGAACAAGTACTCTTAACAGAAGGTATAAAGAATAGTCACATAGTAGAAGTAGAAAAAGGCGATACTCTCTGGAAAATTGGCCAGGAATATAGTGTATCAGTAGAAAACTTGAAGCATTGGAACCAATTGGATCATGATTTAATTTCTATCGGACAAAAACTTACTATTGATGGACCAAATATAGATGCTGCATCTGTAGAAACAAACGCTAATGAAGTGTCTGCAAACACTAATACCGAGGAAGATACTGCTATACAAGAAGTTGAAACACCGGTTACTATTGAAGAGGAACAAGCAGAGCAACCTGCCGATACAACAGTTAAAGATGAAAGTATTGCGGGACACACTATTTCCGTTACGTCAACAGCCTACACAGTGCAAAGTGCTGGAGGATCCGGTATAACCGCTACAGGCATCGACTTGAATGCAAATCCAAATATAAAATTAATCGCAGTTGACCCTAATGTTATACCACTTGGAACAGAAGTTTATGTGGAAGGATACGGTCATGCAATTGCTGGAGATACAGGTGGAGCAATTAAGGGTAACAAAATAGATGTCTATGTACCAACTAATCAGGAAGCATTTAATTGGGGAGTTCGTACAGTCAACGTTACTATTAAATAATAAGTTATTTCTTTTGGTTCATAACAGCAAGGGATGATATATTATCCCTTGCTGTTCTATTGCATGAAGTGTTTTTTTATCTAGAGCATATAAAACCCGATCCCCATAATGACATATGCAGCAAATAACACAAGTCCATCAAACCAATTGGAATCACCATCAACCGTAAGCATGATAACGAGTAATACGGCAGTCACCATACTAATTAGTTCGGGCCATGTAAAGACGAGAGGCATTGAAACAGGGAAGAATAAAGATGCGAGTACAAGCACTGGAGCTACAAACATTGCCACCTGCAATGTGGAACCAACCGCAATTTCTACTGCAACATCCATTTTATTTTTAAATGCCATAATAATAGCTGAAGCGTGTTCTGCTGCATTACCGACGATCGCAACAATAATAATACCGATAAATAATTCTGTCCAACCAAACGTTTCACCAACTGCGCTAAATGTATGAACTAACTTTTCCGAAACATAAGCAACTGCAATTGTTGCTAACGCAAGAATGATAACTGCTTTCTTTTTACTCCACTCCGGAACCTCCTCTTCTTGATTCATTGTCTTTGATTCATTATTTTTTTGATAAACACCACGATGAGTAACCAGCTTAAATAGTAGCATGGATAAATATAAAAGGATTAATACAATCGAAATACCAATACTTAGTCCCATCGTTTCCTGATTATCCATTGTGTGTGTAAATACTTCGGGAACAACAAAGGCAACGATAACTGAGAATATTAACAGTCCAGCATTATGTCTTGCATCGTTAACATTGAACGATTGACGCTTATATTTTAGACCTCCTACAAAGAATGAAAGTCCTCCAACAAGCAGTAAGTTTCCTAGAACAGATCCAGTCAAGGAAGCTAGTACAATACCAACGAGCCCTGCCTTTAATGAAAATATAGATATAATTAGTTCCACAGCATTTCCAAATGTCGCATTAAGTAACCCGCCAATTCTCGGTCCCATTACGATCGCTAAACTTTCGGTCGCTCGCCCAATAAACCCTGCTAAAGCAATAATCGTTAAGCAATAAATAATAAACATCATGACTGCTGACCAATGAAATATAGAACCAATTATGGAGAGTGGTAAACCAATTACAATGAGAATGATAAATAATTTGTTCATCATAGAAATTTGCCCCTTTATTTGCTAATATGTTTAACATTCCCATTTAATAGTATTTAATTAGCAAATTCTTGTGCTGTTTTCTTCTCCATGTCCACGGGCACCTCACGATTAATATTTCGCAAAAATTACAAAGCTCTTTTATTTAGGGCTGAAATAGCCAATATCATTATTTTCAATCCCCCTTAATAAAATTAAAAACCATCTCTTCTATGTAAGCGTACAAAAAGAGATGATTTTTAGAATATTAATACCTAGTCCATTTTAACCGGCGTACAGACTGCATATAAATTTTCAGCTGATTCAGAGATATTTACTTCGATAACCTTATATCCTTCATCAACAACTGAGTCATAGTTAATTTTGAATATTTGATTGTTACTCATCACTATCTTCCTCCCTCATATATTTCTCACACAGAAGTTAATATATGCTGGAGTTCGAAAAGTGTGCATAGAAATTGTTATTCTAAATCAAACCTACAGAACATTGATTCGAATTGACTTTACCTTGAATAAGCTGTTTCAATCTTATGAAAAAATAAGCTACCACGAAAGGACTATTCATAAGAAAGACCGAAGTTATATTCATAGCGATTGCCATTTTTGTCTCGATACATATATGATGGATCTTCATCATACCCTGGGATATCGCCAACTTGATTGTTAACTGCTTCCCGACTCGCTGGAATGGTAAATGGGAGCCTTCCTGTTGGATTAAACTTACCGCGAATGACGTCAATAAGTGCTTCAGGCTTCACACCGAACGTACTTATTACCACTGCTGCGTTTGGTTCAACCTTATCAATCAGCCATGGACTAGACATGTTGATGGCAGTTAACGTGGGAACAGTCTTCTGAATCTCCACAATTCGGTCAACCTGATCTATTCCAGTATCCGGTCCAATGACCAAGGTTGGATTATTCTTAAAAAGATCTTGCCAAGGAAGCATCCAAACAAACGCATGTGTTGCTTCTTCAAGGCTATCTACTATGATGATTGAATTATCATAGTTCCGTATTCTCTCTTTTAATTCCCTCGTATTTTGTCCGTTCTCCCCACTAGGAAATTTCTCAACATAAAGCTTGACATTCTTAATTTTTTCATCATTCAATGGCAAAAGATTGTTATCGTTTTTAAGTAAAACAATGGACTTCCGGTGTGCTTCATCTGCACGTTCTTGAGAAGCTGGGTCATTTACAATAGCCAGCGCCTTTTCGGGATCCTTATATGGATTTTCAAACAGTCCTAATTTCATCATTTCTGTCAGCAAATATTTTACCGATCGATTAACACTTTCTTCCTTTACCAATCCCTGATTTACTGCAGAAATAATCGGTTCTGGATTTGGAACGCCGGAAAAAATATTTGTTCCTGCATTAATCGCCTTAGCAAACCTCTCCTCTAATGATAAATTCTGTGCACCCCATGCCCGGTCAATAACTGCGCTGGTGTCAGAATTAACATAGCCTAAGAAATGAAGTTTATCGCGTAAATAACCGTTAATAAAATTTTCATTTAGTGCAAATGCAACTTCTTCAAATTGTTCCGTAGCACTAAATGGTGGTAAGCCTTGATTGGCACTATCATTACTTGGATATGCGTAATAAGGCATTATTGCCGTCGTATCAGCTTCGATAGCTGCTTGAAAAGGCGGCATATGGTACTTCAGGAGACTGCCTGGAGTCGGGTAAATATTAGACTGACCTTCTTTAAAATGTGGGTCTCTGCCATCTGTTCGAACACCACCCCCAGGATAATGCCTTGTTGTTTGGGATACACTGTTTTCATTTAATACATCACCTTGAAACCCTCTGATGACATTATAAATCATTCCGGAGACAAGCTCTGGATGTTCGCCAAATGTTTCCTCCACTCTTGCCCATAATGGATCTGTAGCAACGTCAGCAGAATAGCCATACATTTTGCGTATACCAGTAGCAGTCCACTCCTTAGCAGCAATCTGACCGAATTCTTTGGCTAGGTCAGCTTCACGCGTTGCCGCAAAGCCTAAAGTACCTGGCCAGTAGGAAAACTGACCTGATTCTTCTATATTCGGAGTGCCCAAGACATGATTTCTCGGATTGGAAACGATAACGGCAGGTATACCTAGCCTTGATGCCTCGGCTGCTGCCTGTAGCTCATTATTGTAGTTCGTTATCACATCTGCACTTTGCGTACCTCTAAAAATAAAGTAGCGTGTATGTTGATCGAGAAATTTATTTGGCAGGACGAGCTTATTTTCCTTTATTTCTGGATATTCATTAATTGTCATTAGACCGATCTTTTCCTCAAGCGTCATCAGTGACAACAGATTTTCTACTCGCTCCTCATCAGATAACTCCCAGTTTTCATATGCATCTAAAATTCCATTATCATTTAAATCTCGGTATCGTTTTCCCTCTACAGTTAAAATAGCTTTCGTTCTCGTTTCTACTTCGACATCATTTTGTGCGTGAGCCTGAGGAACCCATAACTGTATGGATAAAAGAATTGCTAGGATACATGGCACTGCTTTTCTATAAATTATAACCATCTACTTTCACCTCACAATAGTAATTTTTAAGTGATTTCCACCTTTCCACTTTACTATCCCAAATTTTGCTATCCTTTATCCAAAATTTGTGGTTTCTTGATTATATTAATCTTCATTCCTTAATTCCTACACTTACTTCCTCACCAAATACAAACTGTGACTGTACAGACACATATGCAGCTATGGTCTTTCCCCCTCTAGTGGTATTCTTTTCATAGAACTGTTATGGTTCTTTATTTTCAAGTAAATTTAATGTATATCCTTATAAGATGATACCGCGATTGTAAACTTCAAATAATCTGTCCATTCACATTTCACACATTGCTCTCAGTTGCTATCCTTCTTTTACTAAAGTAAAATGAAACGTATTTAATAATTTATGATTTGGAAGGATTTTGGATATGAAACGAAATATTGGATTTATTGGTACTGGAAATATGGCGAAAGCAATTATTGGAGGTATTGTGAAATCAGGTTACACCGATCCGCATGATGTCTATGCTTCAAATCGTTCTATCGCGAAATTAATAGATATAAAAGAAGAATATAGAATTAATGTTTTCGAAGATAATTTGTCTGTTGCAGAAAACTGTAATATTATTTTCCTTTCTGTTACTCCAAATGTATATCCTGATGTGATTGAAGAAATAAGAGATGGCATTCGTGATGATGCGATTGTCATTCACATTGCAGCAGGACAAACCATTGCACAAAGTGAGAAACATTTTCAAAGAAAGATAAAAATCGCGAAAGCAATGCCGAATACACCAGTAAATGTTGGAGAAGGTATGACCTCGATTAGTTTTAATCGCTTTGTGACCGAAGAGGAAAAAGAAGAAATTAGAGCCTTGTTTGAAAGCTTCGGTAAAGTAGAATTCATTGATGAGAGTCTAATGGACATTGCAAGTGCCGTTGGTGGTTCCTCTCCTGCTTTCGTATACTTGTTTATTGAAGCTCTAGCAGATGCAGCAGTTTTATATGGGATGCCTAGAAATAATGCATATAAAATCGCAGCACAGTCTGTACTTGGTTCTGCTAAAATGGTATTAGAATCAGACGATCACCCTGGTAAGCTAAAGGATGATGTTTGCTCGCCAGGTGGAACAACAATCGAATCTGTTGCTAGTCTTGAAGAAAACGGATTTCGTTCTGCAATTATTGATGCAGTAAAAGCAAATATGGAGAAACTTAAGAAATAATCGTTCTTGATCTTTAAATAGATGGCAATCTTAAAGCTGGCCTAGTATGATTAGACCAGCTTTTTTATATACCTTGCCGATATGCGGTTGGTGTACTGCCTGTTTCTTTCTTAAATACTCTTGCAAAATAGGAAGAATCCTCATAGCCAACAATCCATGCGATTTCTTCTATCGTTAATGGCTCTGTTTCGAGCAAGTACTTCGCTCGATTCATTCTTAGCATCTGCTGGTATGCTGTAATGGTCATGTTTGTTTCCTTTTTAAAACTCCTAGAAAGATGGCTCGGGTGTGTATTACAAGCCTTTGCTATTTCTACCATATTTAATTGTTGGTCATAATAAGTTTGAATATGCTCAATCGCTATTTGGATTGTTTTAGAATAATGACGTAATGCGCTTTCAGAAACAAGATCACAATATGCCGCGATCATATTATCATGTAATTGATTGAGCGTTGCTAATTTACTTGAGTTTTCAATTTGCAATGCATACTTCTCTGAGATGCGATGAATTAATATCGTTGGCACATTACTATTTCTTGCTGCAATTCGCAACATCGTATTCATTACAATTAGATTATTTTTCATCCTTCTTATTGGCTGATTTGGAAAGCGCTCTGAGAATGAAAACAATAAATTACCCGAGTTAATAAGGTTTAATGCTTCCGTTTTATTTCCTTGCTCAACTGCATACATAAAATCCTTTTCAATTATATAGCGTAGTTCTACTAATTCTGCTTCTTCATCTAAATTTGTGTTTGTCTGACGATTATACTCCGCTTCTCTGGATTTATCAGCAACAATGGTAGCTTGATCTGATTCATTTTCAGACATGGTTTCAAATAGTCTAAGCATACTTGCGAAACTGTTTGCTTGATCAGTCGTTAGCACATAAATTTCATCAATTAGTCCTCGTAAATCCTCCCCCCTAATGCTACTTAAATTATAGTCTCTGGATAAACTATATACGTTTGGCGTTGTAACTAAATATGGTCCAATGATAACCGTATACTCATCCTGCTTTTTAAAGCGAAATCCAAAATAATGCAGTCCCCATTCATTAATATAAGAATAAACGCGTCCATTTTGGTTCATTATATTATGTAAATCTAATATATCGGACTGACCATACCCTGGCATAAAATCGGGAATCATTAAAATCTCATGATAATAGATGAAATCCTTATACTGATCCAATACATAAATATTTAAATTGGTAATCTGCTGCAATTTCATTGCTGTTGTAATTAGTCTGGATTGCTTCATTTTTCTCCCCCAAAGAACTGGTATCGATAATTATTGATATTTTTATCCTTCTTTTGTCAAAAAAGTCCTAACGCTATTATTAAAAGTTAATTATAATTGTAACATAACAACGCTTTCATTATCAAAAAGAATTAGGAGAATTATTATGAGTAATCAACAAGACATTAATCAAACAGAACAATCGAACATAAAAAAAGAATCATTCTTGACTAAAATTTTAGAGGTACTTTCTGGTAGCTTTGCACCAATTATTGGTTTACTTGCAGGGGCTGGTTTATTGAAAGCACTTGTAGCAGTTTTATCAATGGTAGGCTGGCTATCTTCTGAAAGCGGTACCTATATAGTCTTGTCTGCTGCTGGTGGAGCAGTCTTTTATTTCCTGCCAGTATTTCTAGGAATTTCTATCGCCAATAAAATTGGTGCAAATGGATATGTTGGAGGAGTTATCGGTGCGTCTCTACTTACTCCAGAAATTGTCGGTCTTGTAGATGGCGGAGTTGAGTCGATCAACTTTTTAGGAATGCCTGTCCTGTTGGCAGATTATTCCTCAACTGTATTTCCAATATTTATTGCAATGCTTGTTTATGCAGGGCTAGAAAAGGTTTTGAAAAAAGTAATTTATAAAGAGGTTCAAATGTTTATCAATCCAATGATTGCCTTACTCGTAATGGTACCATTAACATTGCTTATTTTTGGACCATTTGGGACTTTACTTGGTGAAGGACTTGGCTTTATCATTAATTTCTTAAGCGCTAAAAGCGGTATTCTTGCTGGGGCTGTATTAGGGAGCGCATGGACATTTCTTACAATTGCTGGTCTACATTGGACTGTCATCCCACTTGCTATTGCAAATCTTGCAACAGGGCCAGACCCAATTATAGCAATGGCGGCACCTGCACCATTTGCACAAGTTGGTATTGCAATTGCTGTATTTTTGAAGACAAAAGACAAGGATTTGAAAGCCCTTGCTGCCAGTGGTATTGTTCCCGGTGGTTTGGCTGGAACAACAGAAGCAATTAACTATGGAATTATTTTACGGTATAGACGAACGATGATTTATGTCATTATTGCTGGAGCGATCGGTGGGGCAATTAATGGAGGTCTTGGTGTGCGAATGATAGAATTTGTACTGCCGAGCTTACTATCCATCCCAGCGTTTTCACCGTTAGGAAGTCACTTAATTGGAATTGGAACTGCTTTCTTACTAGGATTAATTTTAACTTATGCACTTGGATTTGAAGGGAAAAATCAGAAGAAAGCGGATAATTACAGCCATTTAGTTGTTGGTGTAAAACCAGAAACAATTGGAAGTCCATTACAAGGAAAAGTATTACAACTTTCCGAGGTGGAGGATCAGCTTTTTGCAACTGAGACAGTCGGAAAAGGCATTGCTATTGAACCAGAGGTAGGAAAAGTTATTTCACCTGTTAACGGTACGATTACTTCCCTATTCCCAACTGGACATGCAATTGGCATAACAACAAATGCTGGAGCTGAATTATTAATTTTCATTGGAGTAAATACAATTAAACTCGAAGGAAAATATTTCAAAACTCATGTTCAGCAAGGAGATCAGATTAAACAAGGTGATTTACTGATTGAATTTGATATAGAAGAAATTCAAAAAGCTGGTTATAAAACAACGACACCTATTGTAATTACAAATTCTGAAGAATATCTAGATGTGCAAACATCTCGAGTAAAAACTGTTAAGCAAAATGACGATTTAATTAAATTACGTACATTGTAAATTTAAAGGAGCGTAACAAAATTTGTTACGCTCCTTTAATTATTATCACTGTACTATGTAAATTGAAAAAGTATACCTTATAGCTATTAATGCGATTGTGTCTGTTTCATCGGCTTGTTATGTTGGATTTGGATAGTCTCTTGGATGGCTTTAATTTGCAGTGCTTTCGATTTGTCTTGTATTAAATCGATCAGATGATTGCGGATGGTGAAGTTGAAGTATGTAGAAAGGGTTCCTTTATCCGGCTCTCTTTTCTTAAATGGATGCCATATTGTATATGTCGCTCCATGGTAAACAATTTGTTCAGCAGCATTCATACTTAACTTTTGAATATGTTGCAAGTATCGTTTCTGATTTTGCGAAACTATTTCTTGATAGCTATTAAACTTCATCCCCACTCTCCCACCTTTTCCAGAAATCTAAATTGCTCACAAACTCATCTATGATGATAAAGATTTCTTTTCGTTTTTCTAAAATAAATTCATCTCGGCATTAATTTTTTACAAAGATCTTTTCCTAATGAGACAGCAACTAATATTAATTATAGTTAATTTGTACTATTTTTCAATACAAATAATACAAATTAATTATAATTTACAAATAATTTTACGAAATCAGTCAATAATCCTACATCATTCGACAATTCAAATATTTAAAACGTTCCCTATCAAATAGACAGAGAACGTTTCATTTAAAATCATTCATTGATATGATATTGCGCAAACTTAACTTATTTTAAACGTTCCCTTCCGCTGGGATCGGATGATTTGTTAATATTTCTGCTAAATGTACTAAATTATGGCTCGCAACTTGGGCATTATTTTTTGTAAATTCATTTTCATAGCCATTTGCTTCGATATAAGAGGGTCCTGGTCCAGCTTCTCCAACCCAATAAGATAATGGATTAGGAGGCAGCGAGAATCCATAATGACCAAGACTGAAGAGAATGTCTCTAGCAGCATGTTTTGCACCATCCTCATTTCCTGTTACAACAGCGCCTGCTACTTTATTATAATAGATTGGTTGTCCCAATTCATTGGTCTTGCTTCCAGAGCCACTTATTCTTTCCATTACCATTTTAGCAACACTGCTCTTCTCCCCGAGCCAAACTGGCGTGCCGACGAGTAAAATATCAGCTTGTTCTATTTTATTCGCAATTACTGGCCATTCATCACCATTTCCCATGTCGTCTTCCACACCAAATGCTACGTTATAATCTACTACTCTAATTGTTTCAGTTTCTACTTGTTTCTTTTCAAACACATCTATGAAATCTTGTAATAGAGCATCCGTATTGGATTTTTCAGTAGATGGCTTCAGCGAGCAATTCAAGATTATTGCCTTTAATTTCTTCAAAATCTACACCTCTTTCTAATTCATTACTATTCTCTTCCCTAAATTAGACTTATGTAATCATTTTCGGTAAAATTGAACGATTGTACTGCAGAAAAAATGAGCTATCTGATTCGATAGCCCATTTTTAAATCACGTTTATTTAGAAAAAAGATGCTCCAACAATAATTAGAAGAATAAACAACACTACAATTAATACAAATCCACTACCGCCATAACCAACAGCAGGCGCACCATATCCATAGCCGCCACATCCATAACTATATCCAAAACCCATCTTGTTCGCCTCCAATAATATAAGTTTATATTAATATCCTATTCCAACGAAGGATGTACCAACGATAATTAGCAAAATAAACAACACAACCACTAGTGCGAAACTTCCTTGACCAACAGCTTCACCCATGATTATTACACGCCCTCAACCTTTCAGTAGTAATGTATGCAATTGTCATATAATTGATCTGGGCTGCATTTAATCATGTTCGGGGTCAGTCGTAACTATAATTCAGCTATAACCCTGATACACCTGTCCCTTTAGATATATTAAATACTTGCATATACTATCCTGTAGTCATTAGCAAATTATGGAGGTGAAAGAATGTCTTTTGAACAAAACCACGCGCTTTGCCGTAAACATATGGGGAGAGCTGTTGAAATAAGAATGCGTAACGGCCGAATTCACAGAGGTATTATCCGACGTGTTGATAATAGAAGAGTTTATTTGCGACCAATAGGTCAGAATAGAAATTTAGGTGGCTTCGGTTTAGGATATTATGGATATGGCGGTTATGGTGGATTTGGTGCTGGATTTGCGATTGGTGCCATTAGTTCCCTCGTTTTACTTCCTTTTTTATTTTGGTAAAATCCTTAACCCCAACTTCTAATTGGATACCAAAGGTAAATAATTAAAGATTAATGATAAACAGACGGAGAGACTCCGTCTGTTTTGCATTTGTAAAAAGAAGGACTTTTATCTTAGTTACGAATCACACAGTTTACCCTTCCAATCTTTTCATCATGGATGGACTATTCTCTTATTTGGGCAAGCATCCTCGAATCTATAGCAAGTAAATCCTTACTCTTAAGATTTGTATTTTTGGAATAGTTGTTAATTAAATAGTAGCCCACACAATAGCCTAACATTGTTGGGAAATTTGCCAATCCATATAATAATTTCTCATGTTTTCGATCTGTCTTCGAAAGATTACGATTAGGGAAAACGTGGGTTTGCCACATTTTCTCTAATACATCTTCCGAATAATTCGATGTCCAACGAGCTACATAATTTTCACCATACTTTTCATACACAGCATGCTCCGCTAACCCTTCCAAAATAATTGTATCCAGTAATACATAATCTTTTTCTTCCTTTTCATATTGCATTAATCGACAAACATGATTATATTCATGGGTGAACAAAGCTTGGATTTCTTCTTGTTTATTTTCCGGTGATATGAATAAGAATATTTTATCACAGAAAGCTAAACCAGACTTACGATTAAAATTACGAAATAAAATTCGATTCGTTGATTCTGAAGGGAAAATAAACACTGGAATATCTGGTCCACCCCAAGATTTCTGCAGTAATCTCCTTTCTTTTTCTACCATCTTCCAAACTCCATTATTTTGTAAATCTTCTACTTGTTCCAAACCATTTTTTATTGGGCGATACATCCCATTTACTGTTAAGTATTGATATATTTCATATGCTGAAGCATCTTCAAAATATGGCGTTAATCTTTCGCACATTTCAACAGGATTATCATAAGCATCAAGCAACCATTTGTCAGTCCTGATAACACTCATAACCACACCTCCTTGAATATTTCTATCACTAAATTATGCATATTTTATGAATAGGTTCTATCGTCTTTAGGCATCTTCACTTACTATAAACCTTCCCCATGAATAAAATATCAAAGAATCTCAGGACAAAGGAGGTGTATATTACATGTTTCCACGCAGGCAAAGACCACCACGGTATCTATCTTCCCCTAGAAGATATCAGAGAGCACGAATACAACGGGGACCAGGACCTACTAATCCAAGCTTCTTAAATCTCTTTCAAGATAATGATGGAAAATTTGATGTTAACCGTATCTTTACATCTATACAACATATGGAAAAAACTTATAAACAAGTAAGCCCATATATAACGAGATTTATGAAACGCTAAACGAGAGAAATTCCATTGGGATGGGAGTAGAATGCTATTGAACTATCTTGATTTTTTGGCATCATTTGGTGTTGGCGGTGCACATCCTGGAGGTCTGCAATTAACGAAGCATATTTTCTCAACCGAAAATCCAGATGCAACAAAAAAAATATTAGATGCCGGTTGTGGCACAGGACAAACAGCTTCATACATTGCAGAAAACTATGGTTGTCCTATAACTGCATTAGACAAAAATAAACTAATGCTGGAGAAAGCTAACAAGCGGTTCAGATCGTTAAAGCTTCCTATACAAGCTATATATGGTGATATTGAGCAGTTGCAATTTGATGATGATTCTTTTGAACTTGTACTTTCCGAGTCAGTTTTGGCTTTTACGACTATCCCAGTTGCATTAAGCGAGTTAAAAAGAGTTCTAAAGCCAAACGGAGCATTCATTGCAGTTGAAATCGTATTAGAACAGCAACTTCCCCAGATTGAACGGAGAGCAATAACTGAATTCTACGGTTTCTCACAATTACTCACCGAATACAGCTGGAATGTGCTGCTGCAACAAGCAGGATTTAATCAAATAACAATAGAAACATTTAACCAGGAGATTGAAAAGGATAACCTGGAAAGTGCACCTGACTTCTCTCCTTCCGATAACATTGATGATTCAATATTAACAATCATGGATAATCACCAGCATTTATCGAATAAATACAAGGATATATTGGGGTTCCGTATATTTAGATGTTCCTAATAAAATGATCGCTTCATAATTCTAGCTCCAGTTTAATATACTGGGCTATTTTTATCTTTAATTAATACACTTTCTTAGTAATTTAAAGTTATGATAATATTATGATTTATAATTTTTATGAGAAGTATCTATTGAACAGTTCGCGAAAAGAAGGCAGATTGAGGAACCGCGATGACCTCTAGGGTAATCAAGCAAAAATCGTGAATTTAAAAAATAATAGTTATACTGTCTGAAATTATAGTTTGATTTTTCTCATCTATCTAAAAACTTATTGACATAAAAACTAACCATTGGTTATAATATTACCGATGGTTAGTTCTGTATTTAATAACAGCAATTAATAATAGAACTGAGGTGATAATCAACATGGATAGCAAGCATTCACACCGTTCAGAGGAAACAAAAAAGGCAATTCTTACTACAGCTGGGAAACTTTTTGCTAATAAAGGCTATGATGCTGTTTCTATGAGAGAAATCGCAAAACAAGCAAAATGCTCCCATACTACTATCTATCTTTATTTTAAGAGTAAGGAGTCATTACTTCATCAACTCTCCATGCCATCACTTACACAATTAAAACTAAAGATGCAAGAAATTGTTCAATCAAACACTTTACCACCAGAGAAAAAGTTGAAAGAAATGAGCAATCAATTCATCCATTTTTGTTTAAATAATAAAAACCTACATACCATTTTTATTAATGCTAAATCTACACGTGTAGATGAACAAAAGCCTGAGTTAGAAATTAATCAAATTCGCTTAGAGATTTTTAGCATCATGAAAAACACCCTTGGTGAATGCCTGTCTCTTCCAAATGATGATCAATTATTAGCATACTCACGTATCTTTTTCTATAATTTATATGGTATTTTAAGTACTTATTCTTATCAGCATGAGCCTACCGAAGTATTACTTGAACGTTTAATTCCAACATTCGGTCTATCAGTAGAGATTCTTATTTTGGGATTTAAAGCGAATCTAAAATTAGTTGAGGGTGAAGGATGAAGATAAAAAGAGTTTCTGAGCATATTTGGAGTTTAAAAAGCTGGATATACTTCCCTATTCATGTTTGGGTTGTTATCGATGAAGATGGACTCACACTAGTAGATACTGGAATCCCTATGATGGCTAGAGGAATTATGAAGTTTTTGAAACAGCTGGCACCCCTAGAATTAAACCGAATTCTTCTCACACATGGACATTCTGATCATGTTGGCTCTTTGAAAACAATACTGAAAAATATAAGTGTGCCTGTTTGTGCACATCAAATTGAAATTCCTTACATGGAGGGGGATTCGCTCTATCCTAAAAGGAAGAAATTTGAAGAAAATGTTGAAAAAGACATCGTTCAGGCTCTACAGATCAATGAACAAAACGAACTAGTAACTATTTCCGGACTTACCCCTTATTTAACACCTGGGCATTCGCCCGGTCATGTCGTTTACTATCATAATGAAGATCAGGTTTTATTGGCAGGTGACTTATTTACATCGAGAAAGGGCAAATTGAAAAAGCCAATGAGCATGTTTACTGGAGATATGGATGAGGCGGTAAAAAGCAGTGTTATCCTCCAACTATTAAATCCAAAACAGCTAGAGGTTTGCCATGGGAATACTATTCTTGATCCTGTGAATCAACTAGAAGCATATATACAACAATACGAAAAAGATGTTACAAATGAAGTTTGAGTAACGAACATTATTATTATCCTGCATAATAAACTTGAAAGGTTGTGTGTTGCTTGATGATTATTGAAAATGCTTTCTATGCATTATTGTTTTTCTTAGAGTTGGCAGGGCTTATCGCATTTTTCTACTGGGGATTTCATGCAGGCACAGGCCTTTTCATAAAAATTCTACTTGGATTAGGAGGCCCAGTGCTTGTAGCGATTATCTGGGGACATTTTCTTGCGCCTAAAGCTTCCTACCCAGTAACAGAACCGCTGCTTTCAATTCTTCAAATAATAGTTTTCAGTTTAGCCGCCGCTGCATTATATTTTTCTGATAAAAAAATACTAGGAATAGTTTATCTAATAATCGTGCTTTTAACGAAGTTTTTTATCTACATAATAGAACTAAACCCTGATTCTTAAGATTTATCTTAGCTATGTAACTGACTACACTAGTAATAGGGTAAGAAAATATTTTTTATCTAATGAAGTGAAGCCCCAATAATTGGGGCTCCATCTTATCGTTTACGTTTATTCTTCTTATTATCTAAATTCAGGAACTCACTCTCACTTGCAATTTCAACATCTCGCTTCGGACTTGTATCATATTTTATTCCATGGTTCTTCTGTCTGCCCTTATCTTTATTGCGATTTTTATTTTCTTCCGACACTTAACAACCCTCCAATACTATATCGATGTAGAAAAACTTCCCGATTATTATGTCCAAGTACTATTTTCTTATTTACGTATATTTCCTATTGTTTACTGTTTTTATATAGCTCATTTCGTATAGTTACTATTTAGATAAAGTACGACATAACTTTAGATGATATTTGCTGCCTTGGCTGTCACTCCAGAAATAAACTACGCTGGGATTGTGCGTTCCGTACCAACGGTTTAGTTGAATAAACGGTTATTTTGTCGGAAACATATACAAAAATTCGCGAAGCAAAAGAAGCTAAATATGGTTTTAGGGGAAATCGGCCTTCCCGATTTTTCTTAATATATTGTGACTTAATGCGGATTGCAAATAAATTCATTAACTCTACTATGGTAAGTTACCTTAAATTCTACTATAATAAAATGTTGGTATTAATAATAAAAGAACGATTCCAGATAGAATTGATTGTTGAAAGGCATAGTAATCCATAAACAATGAACTTTAGGATTAATTATTATTTGGTTATGCTTTACTTTTCATGGAGGTTTTATAAAAATGAGTTTACTTACAATTGATAAGCTAGGTCACAGCTTCGGTGACCGGACTTTATTTAAAGATGTATCATTCCGGCTTGTTGCTGGTGAACATGTTGGGTTAGTTGGTGCAAATGGTGTTGGCAAATCCACTATGATGAATATTATTACAGGGCAATTGATCCATGATACTGGTCAAGTTCAGTGGACACCAGGCACCAATTATGGTTACCTGGATCAGCATACTGTACTAACAAAAGGAAAAACGATTCGTGATGTGCTTCGTGACGCATTTCTTCCCCTATTTGAGCAAGAAAAGCTGCTTAATGAAGTAACCGAAAAAATGGGATCAGCAACATCTGAAGAATTGGAAGAGTTGCTTGAACAAATGGGGATTATTCAAGATAAACTCGAGGCCGGCGGATTTTATACGTTAGATATTAAAATTGAAGAAGCGGCTCATGGCCTCGGAATTGATGCAATCGGACTTGATAAGGATGTATCCGCGCTAAGTGGCGGACAGCGTACAAAGGTGCTGCTTGCAAAACTTCTTTTGGAACAGCCTGAGGTGCTCCTTCTAGATGAACCGACGAACTATTTAGATGTGGAACATATTCAGTGGCTAAGCAACTATTTAAAGGAATATCCACATGCCTTTTTACTAATTTCTCATGATACGGGATTTATGAATGGTGTTGTAGACGTCATTTTCCATCTTGAATTTTCTAAGCTCACTCGCTATACAGCTACTTATGAGAAATTTCTTGAGCTTGCAGAAATTAATAAAAATCAGCATATCAATGCATATGAAAAGCAACAGGAATATATTAAGAAACAAGAAGATTTCATAGCAAAAAATAAGGCGCGATATTCAACAACTGGACGAGCGAAAAGTCGTCAGAAGCAATTAGAGCGAATGGAAAGAATCGACAGACCAGAAACAGCGATGAAGCCGACATTTCAATTTAAAGAATCTCGCAGCAGCAGTCGATTTGTATTTGAAGCTGAGGAACTTGAAATCGGCTATGATCGTCAACTATTTCCGAAGCTAACGACTACAATCGAACGCGGCGACCGAATTGCGATTGTGGGTAGTAATGGTGTTGGAAAATCTACCCTTTTGAAAACAATACTTGGAGTAATTGAGCCTATTAGTGGAAAACGTGTCCTAGGTGATTTCATTTATCCTTCTTACTATGAGCAAGAAGTGCAGGCACCAAATACTACACCCATTGATGAGGTTTGGAATGCCTTCCCACATTTAAATCAAGCACAAGTACGTGGAATTCTAGCTAAAGTTGGTTTGAAAAATGAGCATATTTCACGACCAATGAAACAATTAAGTGGTGGGGAGCAATCAAAAGTTAGAATATGTAAATTAATGCTCAATGAAAGCAACTGGCTTTTATTCGATGAACCAACAAATCATTTAGATGTCGTAGCGAAAGAAGAATTAAAGCGAGCGTTAAAAGAATATAAAGGTACCATTGTGTTAGTCTGCCATGAGCCGGAATTTTATGAAGATTGGGTAACGAAAGTATGGAATGTAGAGGAATGGGCGAAGTAGTACCGCACTCTAAATTATAACAAAAGAGCACTGTAATCTTTTTCCTTACAGTGCTCTTTCGCTATCCTATATTAGCGTAGACGATTAAACCATGCTCTCAAATCTTGATAATTCTGCTGAGAAACCGTGTGTCCTGTATCATATTGCTTAAACTCCACATCTGCTCCATTTTTCTTAAAGAATTGTTCACTTGGTGGAGCCCAATCAAATGGCAAGACAGGATCCTGTTCACCATGGGATATAAAGATTGATAGACCCTGAAGATCTTTATTATCATTCTCCTGTTTTATGAAATCAGGTATATAGCCACTAAGGGCAGCTATTCCTTTAATTTTATTGTCAAGTATCAGTCCCAGGCTCATAGAAAGAATTGCTCCTTGACTGAATCCCATTAGATAAAGCTGCTTTTGATCAATTGGATATTCTTCACAGCTGTAATCGATAAATGCTGTAAGCTTTGTTGTTGCCTGGTCAAAAACATCGCGATGGGGTTTTCCAAATTCCTCCATCGTAAAAAAGGCATATCCTGGTGGTTGTACAATTGGCCCTCTGACGCTAAAAATAAAATAAGTCTCCTCTAATCCTTGAACTAATTGTAAAAGATCCTGCTCATTACTGCCCATTCCGTGGATTAAATATAATGCTGGATAGCTTTTGCCCTCTTCTATTTCAGTTGGCTTACGTAGTTCATATACTAAAGATGCGCTCATGCTTTTTTCCTCCTTTTATCTACTAGATTAGCCTTCATTTGTGATCGAAGGAAATATACCTTCTCGAAATTACTTTTTATAAAACTCTCTTTATTATACGATATTGTTACTTTTAAACATAGACTATGCAGAGAGATTGCCCCATAAATAAAAAAACAGGTGAGCAATTAATTTCTCTTTGCTCCCCTGCTATTACTAATTTAATTCGTAATTGTTACTTTTACTGTTCTTCTTCCCCAGTTCAATGCAGCTTTTTGGGTTGGAACATAAACGTCAATCTTATTCCCTTTAATCGCTCCACCAATATCGCCTGCAATTGCATAGCCATATCCTTCAACATGGACAACAGAACCTAATGGAATGACACTTGGATCTACCGCAATAACTTTTGCATTTGGATTTTTTCTCAAATCAATACCAGTTGATGTAACTCCAGATCCACCAGAACTTTCAATTGTATATGCTGTTGATGACATCATTAGTGTTTTTTCTGTCGACTTTTCAACAGGTTCCTGTTTTTCTTGTACTTGTTTTTCTTGTACTTGTTTTTCTTGTACTTGTTTTTCTTGTTCCTGTTTTACTGCTGTATTAGATTGTTGCTTAGTATCCGTGCTTTTTTTAGTACTAGCTTTTACTTCGCTACTTTTTGATTCGGAGCTTGTTGTTGTTGCTGCTACTTTTACTGCTGGTTTCGCTGTTTGTTCTTTTTCCTTAGCAGCTTGTGCTGCAGCTCGAGCCGCTTCTGCAATTTTTTCCTTTGTTTCTGCTTCAAGTGCAGTGAGATTCGAATCCTTGTCTTGTAAATCTCCAACTAAAGCAACTAATTCTTGTTGTTTGTTTTCCAGTTCTTTCTTACTTGCTTCATTTTGCTGTTTTTGTTCATTAATTGCTAATTGTGCTTCTTCTTGCTCCAATTTCAAAGCGTTTAATTTATCTAATTTTTCTAGCGAGAGTTTTTGATTTTCTTCTACTTTCTTAATGTCTATGTCCAGTTCTTCCATTAAAATTGCATCAGATTCTGCTATTTTATTTACTGAAGAGACACGGCTCAGAAAATCACCAAAGTTTTGAGAACCAAAGATAACTTCTAGAAACGAAATAGAGCCACCAGATTTCTGATAAGATGATACTCTATTTTTTAAGATTTCATAGCGCTTTTCGATTGAAATCTCTAATTCTTGCTTCTCAGCCTGTAATGTTTCGATTTCACCAATTGTTCCTGTGATATCTTGCTCAGTATTTTTCATTAGGTCTTGATTCTCTATTAATTTTTGATTAACTTGTTCTATTTGATTATTCAATTCCTCAATTTCAACCACTACACTAGCTATTTGACCTTCTGCATCAGAAAGATTTTCTTTAATTTCCTTACGTTGATCTTGTATTGCTTCTAAATCATTAGTGGATTCTGCATAACTATAATTGCTTACTGGAAGTCCAAGAGCAATTATTGTAGCTAAGGTAATTGCAACTAATTTCTTTTTCAATTTTCCCCCTGCTTTCTTTTTAGCATCATACCATCTTTTCTCTCTATTGGATGTATTTTCCTAAGTCGAAGTATAGCATTCTAAAATGACGTTACTATGTTAAAGGGATTACAGTTATGTTTCAAGGTGTAACAATACGGTAACAAATGAATCTAGTATTTTTATCTAAACAATGTATAATAGAAGCAAATATAAGAGGAGTGTGATAATCATGGCATATTCTAAAGCCAATAAGAAGCGTCGAAAATTAATACGTGAAGGTAGAATAAATCCAGAAATTAATCGTAGTCCATTTTCACGGCTTAATTTACGTACAAGAAAGACTAAAAATAAAAAAGATCAGATGTACAGGACTAAACATAAGAATCGTTATTCACATAATAGTGAAAACGATTCTTTTTTTATTTTTACTTAATCTTAATTGTAAATAGATAGAAATTATCAATTAAATTGTGTAAGTTCTACTTTATAGATCATTTAACAGCTCTTTTTAATGCTCTCTTAGGATAAGATTCAAGAAATAGGAAACAAATAAGATGGCATAAGGATATCTTAAGTGAGGTGATAGCGATGAAACTTCGAAAATTAACTTTAGGTATGATTACTGCAATCCTTTCTACCGGGGTATTGTTTGGATGTGGTACAGTACAAGATGAACAGGAACCAGACCCATCCGAAGAACCTTCTGAACAAATGCAGCAAGATGAAAATGAAATGGATGGAACAAATCAATAATTGATATTCACGAAGCCTTCATTGTTAATATGATGGCTTCATGAATATTATCAAAATAAAGAATGAATAAGACTAAGTCGAAATAATACATCTCTTTAGTAATTAAATCCATTCAATATATCAAATCTCTTTAACCATTTGAGAACCTATCGACAAATCTAATTATGCAATTCCACGAAATTAATATTACCTTCTGCAGAAAGAAAATGGAAAATTAAAATCAGTATAAATTACATGTGTTTCTATAAACTAACAATGTTCCACATAGATAGGAACGATAGATCACAACAAAATTAAAAGGGTGATATTAAAATGAACAATCGTCAAGGTATAATGACAGCGTTAATTACTACAGCTGCTGCAGGTGCAGCTATTTATGGTATTACTAGAGGTGTTCAAAATGGAACATTTCAACGTTTGCCTGGCCAATTATCTAATACGATAAACAATCCAGCTGTTCAACAATTTACAAAACCTTTACAAAACATGGTAAATAATGAGAATATGCAACAACTTACAAACACACTTGGTTCCAACAACACTCAACAGCAGAATGAAAACAATATAAATAATAGCCTATGAATAATCAAACGGATGGTTTTCATTGAAAACCATCCGTTATACATTTTAACGTGAAGTGTATTACCGGAGCAGCCAGCCAGTGAACACTCATTTCCTAATGTAGTTCACAGTTTATCTGCAGTAACAAATGATACGATTTAGCCTACTAATTAGAATAAAGGGAGATTACTTAAATTATTTTCTTTAACCCCATCTGGTTCACTGCGAATAATGTCTCTTCCATACTTATGAAATACATCAATATGGGCAATATTACCGGCCTTTGCTTCTTCTAGGGCAGTTATATAATCCAGTTCACGACCAGTATTCGTTTTGAATGCAATCATATCCCCAGAATCATTTTTTCTCACTGCAATTATTTCTTCTTGTCCGTTTAACAGTTCTTGTCTTGCTTCCACACTAGATTGTTGTTCACTTTGATTCCG
Source organism: Oceanobacillus zhaokaii (assembly GCF_003352005.1). Classification (GTDB taxonomy): domain Bacteria; phylum Bacillota; class Bacilli; order Bacillales; family Amphibacillaceae; genus Oceanobacillus; species Oceanobacillus zhaokaii. The sequence goes on along the minus strand of NZ_CP024848.1, from coordinate 1,592,046 downwards.
GTATTCATTAAATATTTTTTCAAAGTCTTTTTTCATCAGATTCTATCCCCCTTTTATTCTAGCCTCGACTGTTGAATATCCCTTTTAACTTCTTCGATATTTGTGTCGCTGTAAATTCCAGTACCATGTCCCCCAGTTGTTTTAGCAATCCATTCCTTCACTTCATTATAGGACATGCCTGATTGCTCATTTTTCTTTTTTACTGCGTCGATATTTGTACCAGCAACCGTAAATTTTTCATGATCCATATCATTATTCACTATTAACTTCTCCCTTTAATTGTTTCCCTTTAGATTGTCCCGAAAAGAAGTTTTTAAGCATCATGCGGCGAAAATATATTCCCACAGTATGCATGATTACTTAAAACAGCCAAAGTAATGATTCCATTACTTTGGCTGTTTTCTCTAAAATTATTATCGACTACATAGAAGCTATATTTTCAATATCTCTCGAATATCATCTTCCGTAATTCCAAATGTCCCCTTCTCTTCTGTATCTATAATTTCATCAATCATTTTCTTCTTCTTATCCTGTAATTCATTCATTTTTTCCTCAATCGTTCCACGAGTAACAAGCTTAATCACTTCCACTACTCGCTCCTGCCCCATTCGATGTGCGCGATCAGCAGCCTGCTCTTCCACAGCAGGATTCCACCAAAGATCGTATAAGATTACAGTATCAGCACCAGTCAAATTTAGACCTGTGCCACCTGCTTTTAAAGAAATTAAAAATAAATCGCGTTCTCCATTATTGAACTTATCACAGAGCTCAACCCTTTCTTTAGATGGGGTTTGGCCATCAAGGTAGAAATACGGGAGGGCTTGATTTACTAACGCTCGACCAATTATATCAAGCATTTTTGTAAACTGAGAAAAAATTAGTACCCTTCTGCCAGATAATCTGGATTCCTCAATAATATGCATCAACTGCTTAAATTTTGCTGAGTCCCCTTTATAACCTTCTACGAAAAGTGCAGGGTGACAGCAAATTTGCCGTAATCTGGTTAATCCCGCTAATATCCTAATTTTATTCTTTCTAAAAGTACCCTTATCCAAGTGTTTAAACGTGTCATGTCTTAATTTGGCGAGGTAAGCAGCATAGAGTTTCTTCTGTTCCGGCAGCAGTTCCACCGATTCAATCTGCTCCAGTTTTTCAGGGAGCTCTTTTATGACATCCTCTTTCATTCGGCGAAGTAAAAACGGTCGAATTCTTCTGGACACTTGTTTCCTTGTCAGATTACTAAAATCCTTCAGTCCACCGAATAATTCAGGAAAAACAACATGATAAATTGACCAAAGTTCTTCCAGCGAATTTTCTATTGGTGTTCCAGTAAGTGCGAAATAATGATCCGCTTCTAGCTTCTTCACTGCTCTAGCAGTTTGTGTGAAAGGATTCTTAAATGACTGTGCCTCGTCAAAAATCACTGTATGAAATGCATGCTGATTATACCAGTCGATATCACTTCTAAGTAAAGGATAGGATGTAATTAGCACATCAATTCCGTGCGCATTTTTTTGAAGGCTGCTTCTTTCAGTCTTATTTCCATCTATGATTAATGCTTCTATTTCGGGAGCAAATTTCATAAATTCATTTAACCAATTATACGTAACAGAAGAAGGAGAAATAATGAGAACTTGCTGCTCTCTTTTCCGCAGTTCATGGAGTACGGAAAGAACAAATGTAATACTCTGGATTGTCTTTCCAAGTCCCATATCATCAGCAAGAATTCCACCAAATCCGTATTCTGCGAGAGTCTTCATCCATCTGTATCCTTGTTTTTGATAGTTCCGCAGTATCAAGTCTAAACTTCTTGGTACCTCAATCGTATCGTTATCCGGGTCTAGAATGTTATCCAGGAACTGACGAAAGGATTCTTCAATCTCGAAGGTTGTTCGATCATTAACTGAATCAAGCAACCTGATTCCATTGACAAGCGGTAAGTTCAATCCGCTCTCCAAATCAATTTCCTGTGCTGGAGCCGCCTGAAGAAAACGCTGAATTTCTTCAAATTCTCTAGTTTCCAATGATAGAAGTGATCCATTTCGCAATCGATAATATTTACGTTTTTCTTCAAGTGCTGACAATAGTTCCGGTATTTCCTTTTCTGGGATACCATCCATATCAAATTTAAATTCCAGCCAATTTATACGGTCTTTTTTAAGCTTCACCCTGATTTTAGGGCTTTTATTAACTCTAGCAATTCGATTTCTAACTGCGGTAGTTGCATAGATTTGCACTAGATCCTGCAATTTCGGAACGACATGATATAAAAATTCATATTCTAAATCTTCATTATGAAAAAAATACCCTTCATCGGTTTTAGTGAATGCACTATCATCCATAATTAGGAGAATTATTTCTTCCCGCTCTATATCTCTTATCACCATTGTACTCCCTGGACCATCTTGTTCCTCTAATGGATTAATCACTACATTTCCATAATGGAATTCAAGCCCTGCGAGCAGACGATTCCTTAATCGATCTAAATATAGTTTGGCGATTAGTGGCGTTTGGGAAAATTGTGCTGCGAGGCGTTTCGTTAAATGGACATTTCCGAGTTTCTTTAATCCCTGTAGCCCTTTGTCCAAAAAAGCATCAATATATTCCTCTGAAATAAAAATTTGATTGGTTTTTGATGCATCTAGCATTTGCTTCAGTTCCAATAGTTGATTTACCTTCTGCATCTTTAAAGAAATTAACTCTCCATCATGAAGAACAAGCTGATAATCTTTTAATAAGAATAGCTTGTCGAGACCTTCGATTTTAAGTTCGTACCCTTTCTCTGTATCTGCAAATTCAAATTGGAGTGGAAGTTGTTTTTCTACGATTGACAGTCTTCCTACAATATCATCGTTGTACGAAAGCTTTACAGATGGCACTTTCGTAAGTAAGGGGGCAAGCCTTCCCCATGATGATGGTGGAATTCTTTGCATTTCTCGATTTCGGTTATATTCAGTTTGTTGATCTGCAAACAATTTTTCATCATCCATAAGTTGAATAAGCTGGTTAATAACTGCATCATTTTGTTGTGAAAAGCAGTGTAGTGTTGGGTCAAATATAAAAGAAGGAGAAATTTTTGATGCTTCCCCTTTTTTCACTTGCATCAGAAAATTGTGTATATCACTTAAAGTAACTGAATTGATAATTATTTTAATTCCAATGTGCTGGCTGGCATCATCTTTAGTGAATACGTTACATAAAAACGTTACTCCAATTAATTCTCTGTTTTCAAAATGGAGTTGGTGGCCACTTTTTCGAAGGGGTTGGTCATCGATAAGTGTCAGTAATCCATCTGCCAATTCCATATTTTTATCGGTGTTGTTTACAAGGTCTAGCTGGTGGTTCCTTTTAGAGTCGACCCCACGCCGCTGTTCATGAATCGCTATTAATACGGCAGCAATATGCTGGCAATCCATATTATAGGATGATAATTTGGGACAGCTACAGGATGCAATAAAACGTTGGTTGTTATCTTGCTCAATTGTCACTTGGAAAACTTCTTTACTAGTGACATTAGCTTCACATCTTTCAGAATTAAAATTTTCGATTGTTACTTTATCATTACGATAAAAAGCGTCTCCTCTTTTAAAGGAGACGATGCCACATCGATCTTGAATGATTTTTTGATTCAGCTTTATATTCAATGCGCAGCTCCTTTCCGTACACATTATGACACTATTATATCATTAATCGTCTAATATTTATTTGATTACATTCCCATTACTTTTCCTTCTTTATCATCCAATTTAAAGCAACTTTCTCTCGGGCATAATGCAGAACCGCTTCTTCTCCAAACAGTGCATTAGGAACCATTGGCAAGGCCAGTTCTTCCAACTTAATTTTTACATGCTGAATCTCCCACTGCTTATGATGAAGATCACTCCTATACAGCATGCCACCCTTAAACGTCCACGAAAAATACCGCTCGAGCAGCCAGTAATCATGACTTCCTTTTTTCGGATAAAAGGTTTTCCCTATCGGTCGATAATTCCCTTTCAACTTCACTTGTTCTTTTCCTGTACTTGTACTAGAAAAATGATAGACATCATCTTTTTTGCTTAGTTTCATCTGCGCATGAAAATAAGGAAGTGTTGCCAATCTGGCACCAACCACAGTAAATAAATTATTTACATCCAAGCTAAAAAAATAAACTCCCGAGACGCCCTTTCGCTTTACATAAGTTCGGACATTCAATTCCAAATAAGATCGTAAAAATGGGATTGATGGCAATTTTCGAACTCGCATTTTACTTACTTTAAATGGAATAACACTAATCCATGCCTGTCCTTCAAAAGTATCAAGAACCAGTCCAGGTGGTATGAGCCCTTTCATAATTTCTATTGGAACAGGCCAGCTGATAAACAACAAATGCTCCCACTTTTGCATCATAAACCAATGACCAGATGGTAATGGATAATCACGGTGATTGGTGCTTTTTAGTATGTCTTTGATCATGTAAGTTCTCCTTCGTTACTACTTTTAGTATTTTCATTAGCTTCTGGTTTATGCAATTTCTAATCGTTCAACTATGAGAGAACCTATTTTTTCCAGTTATGTACGATATATCAATAAGCCATAATAAGGGTAATCAATAATAAGGAGTGAGAAAATGGGAGGACATGGCAGCAATCAGTTTCGTGCTGGGCAAAAAGCACCGAATAATGGTGTTTATATAGAGATTGGAGAAACAGGCAGCATGGTAAATGATCCGCAAAAAATAAAGCTTGAAGCTGGAGAGAAATTTCCAGAAAACACGAACCAAAATCGAATTTGGGTAAATCAACGGAACCTCTCTAAGCCTAGTGTTCAAGGATAAAGTTCATTCAATGGGGGTTTTCTTTTCCCCATTGATTAGATAAAGCTTCCTTGATATACATCGCTTCAAGTCGCAAAGGGTGAATTTGATGGAATTCTTTAGTGGTCAAGAGTCTCTAAATGCCATTCAATGGGCTTTAAGAGCAATTATCGCCTTCTTTTTCTTAGTTTTTATTGCAAAAATAATGGGACAACGATCGATTTCACAATTAAGATTCTTGGATTTTGTTCTAGCGATACTAATTGGAAATATTATCTCCCATCCTTTATCCGATGAAGGATTAGGGTTAGAAGGCTCGATTATTACGATGTCCGTATTAGTTACGTTATACCTTTGTGGAGTATTCTTAAGTCTAAAATGGGATACTTTGAGAAAGATTTTTGATCCGCCACCTATAGCTCTTATTGAATATGGCAAAATTCATTACAAAAATTTAAAAAAAGCGAGAATATCAATTGATTTCCTTTTATCCGAGTTACGAAAAGAAAGGGCGGAAGATATTCAAAAAGTAGCACTTGCACTATGGGAGCCAGGTGGAACGATTTCAATTTTTTTATATCCACAGCACCAGCCAATCACACATTCCACTCTTGCGACACCAATGCAGCCTTTCCACTTACCTAAAACAATTATTAAAGAAGGAAAGATTGAATACAATGAATTACAAAAAATTGGTAAAGACGAGAAATGGGTAATAGATAATTTAGCAACAACGCATAACCAAAAGATAGATAATATATTATTAGCTACTATTGATGAGAATAATAACTTTAAATTATTTCTTTATAATTAAGGCTAATTTCGTATGATTTGTTGCTAAATGGAAAAACAGTGAGGTCTGCAGTCGATTCATGCAGTCCTTACTGTTTGATTAACGTGCCAAATTATTTATTTTACATTTTTATCCAGCGATATTAGTATCGTTTATTGCTAGCTTATTATTTTGCTCAGGTGATAATTGCAGATTATGGAAAGTAATTTCTGGACGGCTTCCGATTCGAATATTTACTCCTGTTTGGCCAAGACCTTCACTTATATAAAACTGTCTCCCATTGTATTCTTGCAAGCCTTTGACCATGTTCATCCGAACTAATTTTCCCATTTTTACAAGATGATACGGTTTTGGCCAATAAATTTGCCCGCCATGAAAATGACCAGAAAGCAAGTAATCAAAATGATATCCGGACATCTCTAGTACGATATTTGGATCATGTGTTAAAACAAGATTATACCCTTCCTCTAGTCCTTCATAAGACTTTATTAAATTACTACGGTTTGTACTAAAATCATCTATACCGATAATGTTAAATGATTTTCCATCTACTATTATTCTTTCATTTTCGTTTTGCATCGTTTTAAATCCATATTCATTTAATAATTCCTTTAAACGAGTAAAGTTTGGATTTCGTAATACATAATCATGATTACCAAATACAGCATAAGATCCATAAACAGGATTTAATTTATTCAAAGTTTCCAAATATGGAACAAGTCGAGGTATACTTCGTTTTCTATCTAGAAAATCTCCAGTTATTGCAATTATATCAATAGCCTTTCCTTTTAATTCTTTATATAATGCTTCAGGTGTTATCGAAATATTCTCGATATGCATATCAGAAATATGCAAAATTCGAAGTGGTGTATTCTTATCAATTTGAGGATCTTCTTCTACTTTTATATCATTTATTACAACAGAATGTGTATTTTTATAGCCTCTATAGAAAAAGCAGCCTATTACTATCAAGAAAATCGCAACAATAAAATATGTCATCTATTCCCCTCCTCTACTCTAATTATAAAGGAGCATGAGGGACATTATTAGTTGTAATTTATGGATATTAACTTCCTTGTTTATATTTGTTTAATAATCCTTCCTTTGACATGAATAGGTAGACAGGTTGCGGCATTTCTTTATTGAATTTGATGGAGGACAATACATGGATTGGAAAAAAAGATACTCTTTTAAATAATTTGTAATATAAATTATGAATCGGATAGACTTCAAAACCTAATTTCCTACTTCCTTTATATAAAGATGTAATGCCAATCAACCCCTTAATTTCATGTTCGTCACGATGCATTTGAATATAATCGGCAATGGACGGAAGGGACTCTTTAACACTCCTATAAGTAAATAGAGCTTTTCTAACTTCACTATCATATTCTTGTACTATTCTTAGTAATTTAACATTATGCAAATGAATTTTTAAAAGCGAATCATTTTTATTTATTATCGTACCGTCTGATAACGTTACTTTATGCCCTTTGTACTTTGTTAAACGAACACGAATAATGATATTTTCTCCAAATTCGTTTTTAATATAAACTAGACGCGTAAAACGGAAATATATTGAATCAATTTTTTTCCACATAGAAAGGCATTTTTTTTTGACATGCAGGTTCATATTATCTCTTTCTCCTTACAAAATAATAGGGAAATCAATCATATTTTGGATTAAACAAAGTGTAACTATTACTGGTAATTATAGGTTTTTAGAATGAAATATATTCAGCATCACAAACTATCACCTGAAGGAGGCAAATGAATAATGTATCGAATATTATTTATGCCCTTATTACAAATACCTTCAGGACATCACCATGTTGCTGATAGTATACGGGATCAATTAAATCTATCGTCAGGAAATTTTCATTGTGAAAAAGTAGAGATTTTATCGTTTAGCTACGGTAAGATGGAAGCATTAATATCAGCCATTTATTTACAATGGATTCATAAGCTTCCAGGTCTATATAGTGAGGTTTATAAACGAGCTGCTGTAAAAGGGCGAGTGATAAATAAGCACTTTTATCTATATGAAGGTTTATTTCTAAAGAAAGTACAACATCTACTTGAGCAAGCAGAACCAGATCTAATTATTTGTACACATGCTCTTCCATCTTTTATTATCAGCCGTCTGAAGAAAAGGAACCTTTGGGCGGGTCAGGTTATTAATGTTTACACAGATTATTTTATAAATAAATTATGGGGGATTGAAGGAATAAATTATCATTTTGTACCAAGCTTACAGGTTAAAAATGAGCTGTTAGAGCAGGGAGTTCAGAAGCAGCAAATTTTTGTAACCGGGATACCAATCCATCCAATATTTAGAACTCTAAAGGTCGCTCCATTAAAAAAATGTACCTGCACTGTTTTGATAAGTGGAGGCAATATGGGGGCTGGTTCAATCCAACAGCTTTTGGATCACTTAAATCCATCAGGTTCGATTTTCTATAAGGTGCTTTGTGGGAAAAACATAGATCTATTTCAATCTATTGAACGACTGAATCATTCACACATAAAACCGCTTCCTTATCTAGAGTCAAAAGAAGAAATGAATCACTTATACAATGAAGCAGATGCTATCATTACCAAACCAGGAGGAGTAACCATTACCGAAAGTCTATGGAAAAAGCTACCTATCTTTGTGTATGAGGCATTACCCGGACAAGAAGAAATAAATTTAAACTATTTACAAAGACAAGGATTGATTTTTCATTTGGACTATAAGAATTCTTCTATTAATGTGGAAAATAAGATACTTGATATATTAAGTAATCGTTTACCCCAATTCAACAAGCATTTAGAAACATTTTATAACGGTTTTGAAAAAAATGATGTTTCACATATAATAAATAAAATATTAATGTCATGAAATAGGCACGATTCTTATTTTCCTGAATCGTGCCTATTTATGAGTTAATTATTATGCCTCGTTACAAACGTCATTTAGAAAATCATTCCACATTTCTCACCTTATTCTTTAAATACTCAACAAACGTATCATCCCTAACAAGCCAAGCTTCATAATTCCTTTTTAAGAAGCTTTCCCCTTCCTCGAAACTTGTAAAGGTTTGTTCCAACTTTATTTTATTATATTCGATCACCCATTCATATTCGTTTAAAGGGTAAAGAAGAAAGATATCTTCTGTTTTGTTTTTATATAGTGAACCAAAAGTAGATCGTTTTAAGTTATATCTATTTCGTTTCGCATCTTCTCGTATTGGATCCAAGTGAAACGTATCAGCAACAAACAATTTATATGCTTCATCTGTTAAAGAACAACCAGAGGCTTTTGCATGCCCGCCCCCATCGTAATGGCCAGCAACTTCAGATACATCAACCTCATCATGAATCGTTCGAAAACCGATTCTTTTTCCACCGATATTTAATATAGCGATATAATCAAGATGGGGATAATCCTTTCCAAGTTCATTTCCAAGCTCCGAGTGATACGATTCCGCATAAACAATACCAGCAAAGTGTTTGCCTATTTTGGTCTGGACAAGCTGCCTTCTTTTACGGCGAATGTAGCGTTCAATTTTGTCATCTTCCATATCCAATATTTTCTCTTCAAACTCATCAAAGTAAAAATGTTCACTATTTATAAGACGATTGATCATTATTTCTTCAAACTCATCAATCGAAATTAGGAAGAAGAGCGCATTAAGCTGGCGAGCTTTTTGGTTATCATTTTTTTCCCATTCCCATGTATCGTACTGTCTAACGAGTTCGACGAATTCTGCTACAGCGGTTGAAGACTCCATAAGTTGTTGCTCAACAAGATATTCATAAAATAAAGAAGTCGCTGAAGTTAAACTGCCTTCTTCATTTTTAACTATGACCCTTCCCCACTTATATTCGTTAAACGAAAGCGCAGTTTTATGATGATCAATTAGCTGTACTTTCCCTCCAGCTATGAAAAATTCATCGATTCTTTTTTCGTTTTCTTCATTTACAGACAAATCGGTAATAAATAAAAATGTTTCCTTGTTATCATTTTCCAAAAACCATTCAACTTGCGCATTGAGACTTGAAATTGAATTGTAGCGGACTTTCACCTGATTACCAAAAGCAATTTTCGCTAAAATACCGCAGCCAACCCCATCTAAGTCATTATGTGTTAGTAACTTATACATTTTTTCACCTCAGAGTGTAGTATTGTTACAACTAGTGAATATTATTGACAAAATCCATAATTAAAATTACCTAATTTATATGGTGTTTTTTTTAAAAAAAGGGGCAATATATATTTTGTAGGCAAGAACCTACACTTTCGAAGAACAAATAAATGAAGACATTACTGCTTCTAAGATGTTCTTTTTTTGCCTAAAAAAAGGAGGGTATTTAGATGAACAACGACCAAAAGAATTTCAATCGTAACGATCGTAATGACCGCAACAACCGTAACGATAATAAGCAAAACCAAGAAGTTGATAACGTGGAATTTGCGGAAGAGTTTTTAGACGGGAATGTAGATCGAAACAACCGACAAAACGATAATAATCGTAACCGTAATCGTAATGACCGTAACAAATAATTAATACAATATATACAAAACACCAGTACCTCGAATTATTATTATTCAGAGTACTGGTGTTTTCTTTATTTATTTTAGTAAAATGACCATCCGAAGCAGTATGATGAGATAACTATGTAAATATTGTTGGAATAGATTAAGAGCATTAATCGGTGGTGGAGCGGCTTAGGTAGGACTCGATCGACAAGTGGCCTTGGACGGATAACTCCTATGTTTGAGCAACCTCTAATTCAAAATTCCCACAATTAGGAGAAAGTGATTCGAAACTTCTCCATTTCATTAATTTGCTATAATGAAGTGAAACTTTATCCAGATTTAACCGTATTACCAGTGGAATATAAATATTTCTTTATTGCAGAAGCATACATATTTTATTACGTATTTATTTTTGAAGGAGGATGTGCATGGGAATTTTGAAGCGATTCAAAGATATCATGGCAAGCAATATTAATCCATTAGTTGACAAAGCGGATAACCCTGAAAAAATGATTAATCAATACTTAAAAAAACTTAATCTTGATTTTGGTGCAGTTAAAGCAGAAACAGCTTCCGTCTTAGCTGAGGAACAACGGGCAAGAAGAGCACTTAATGAATGCAAATCCGATATAAATAAAATGCATCGATATGCTGTAAAAGCATTGGAGAATGGCAATGAGGATCAGGCAAGGAATTTCCTTGAACGAAAATCTGCACTTGCTACAAAAGAATTAGAGTTGCAAGCTTCATATGATTTAGCCTCGGCCAATTCAATAAAAATGAAACAACTCCGTGAAAAACTTTCTACTGATATCCATTTGTTAGAAACTCAATTTTCAGCAATTAAAGGCAATTCAATGGCTGCTAAATCTCAACAAAGAGTCAACTCATCCGCTTTTAATGATATGGAGGAAAAAGCGAATTTCGCCTTAGACGAAGCAGCGGCTCTTGCCGAGTTAAGGAAAGATCCTTTTGAAGAGTTGGATAGAACAGTAGTAACCAAGGAAAATAAACTTGATATTGATGTAGAATTAAATAATATAAAAGAACAATTAGGGGACGGAAAATAAAAACCGCAATTCCGCTAGTTTTAGGGGGGAAAACAACGATGGTAATTCAATATAAATGTCCTAACTGTGGTGGGGAAATGATTTTTGACAGTAAAAGCGGACTGCTAACTTGTCAAAGTTGTGGCAGAACTGACAATATTGAGGGATTTTCTGACGAATATATTACAAAGACCTTTTCAGATGAAGAGGCAAAAGAGTACCAATGTGAAAATTGTGGTGCCGTTATAATAACTGATGCCGATACTACCGCTACTTCCTGCAGTTTCTGTGGTGCTGCCGTAGTTCTCGGTGATCGCTTATCCGGAATATTAGCACCTGCCAGAGTACTTCCCTTTACCATTAGTAAAGAGGAAGCAAAAACAGCCTTTCAGAAATGGTGTAAAAATGGAAGACTAACGCCTAAAGATTTTATGGAAGCAAACCGCATTAAAGGTATAACTGGGATATACGTCCCTTTTTGGTTATACGATTTAAACAGTGATGCCAAGGTTGATGCGGTTGGTACTAAGGTTAGAACCTATTCAAGAGGAGATTATAACTATACAGAAACCAAATATTACGATATCTACCGCGATATCGACCTTAATTTTCAAAAAGTACCTGTCGATGCATCTGAAAAATTAAATGATGAACTGATGGATAAACTAGAACCATTTGATTACAACAGTTTAAAGGAATTTAAAACGCCCTACCTAGCTGGTTATATTGCAGAGAAATACAATTATGATGATAATGAGATGCTGCCAAGAGTGAAAGCTAAAGTAGATAAATACATCGATTCATATATTCACTCTACGATTTCAGGCTATCAATCTGTAAGATATAATAATAAAAGAATTAATACGAAGAGCAAGAATAGTTATTATGTACTTTTGCCTGTCTGGATGTTTTATTACGATTACAATAAGTCAGAACATATTTTTGCAATGAATGGGCAAACAGGAAAAGTAGTTGGCAAACCCCCTCTTAGTTTCGGTAGAATTGCTGCTTGGTTCGGAAGTATTGCTGGTGGCGGTTTTATTACACTCAAGGTAATTCAATGGCTATTATTAGGAGGTTTGTTATAAATGAAGAGAAAATTATCCTTCTCGCTTATTTTTTCATTTATTGTTCTCCTATTCTTCTTCGCATTATTACCTAGTGGGACCTTAGCAGCGACAGATTCAAAGCAAAGAATCTATGATTATGCTAACCTGTTAACTGAGGAAGAAAAGAGTCAATTAGAAAAATTGGCCAGTGAATATGGTTCTGAAAATGAAACAGACTTTGTCATTTTAACTACAAATGATACAGAGGACAAAGATATTGTCCCATATATGCAAGACTTCTACGATGCACAAGCACTAGGTTACGACAAGCCACATGGTAATACTGCAATTTTAACACTTGATATGAAGAGCAGAGATGTATATTTAGCTGGATTTTATAAAGCAGAGGAATATTTAAGCGATAGCAGATTAAATCAAATTCGCAATAAGATTATGCCTGATTTATCAAATGGAAACTATTACGACGCATTCACTACTTTTATGGAAACCTCAGCTTATTATATGGGAATCAGCCCTTGGATTAACCCTGAACTGTTTGTTTTCAAGCTCTGGTTTCAAATCCTAGCACCGATTGCCTTAGCAGCAATCATTGTTGGTCTAATGGCATTCAATTCAGGTGGAAGAGTAACCGTTAATGAACGAACCTATTTAAATACAGCACAAGTCAACAGAAGAAAAGATCGTTATATAAGAACAGCAGTAACCAAAACAAGAAAACCATCAAATAATAAAAGCAGTGGCGGTGGAGGCGGAAGAACCGGCGGCGGCCACTCACATAGCGGAAGCCGTGGAAGTTTTTAATAATACCGTTGTTTTCGAATATTTTTTTACAATTAATATAATAAATTAAAAAATTGATATTAAGTGCGAACTAGTCATAATTTGATTTTTAATCTGTAGAGAAGTTGCCATTCACAAGACGTCATTCTTTTATGGTGTTTCTGCACTCATCTAGGAAGGAAATACACGAAGACTCCTGCGGGAAGAAGAGCCTAGGTGAGACTCTGAAGTGCGCAAGCACAAAGAGGCTCACCAGCTCCCCGCGGAAAGCGTAGTGTATTTCCGTAGCTGTGATCTAGAAAGTTAGTTCGTTTTATCAAACAGTGACAAAGAATACATGAAAGATAATTGAGAAAGGAATGAATGAATATATGGGATTTTTTAGCAGCCAATTTTCTGATGTGGTAGAATGGGAAGAATTTAGAGATGACATGATTTTCTGGAAATGGACAAATAGAGAAATAAAAAAAGGCAGTAAATTATTTATCCGTCCCGGTCAAGATGCAATATTTATTAATAACGGTAAAATTGAAGGTATTTTTCAAGATGATGGCGAATATAACATCGAATCTGAAATCATTCCATTTTTGTCAACATTAAAAGGTTTCCGTTTTGGATTTAATTCTGGCCTTCGAGTCGAAGTCCTATTTGTCAATACGAAAGAATTTACCGTTAAATGGGGAACAAAAAATCCAATCAATATTCCCTCCCCTACCCTTCCTGGTGGCATTCCAATTCGAGCCAATGGAACATTCAACTTTAAAGTAAATGATTACATCTCGTTAATTGATAATATTGCGGGTGTAAAAAGAACTTATCTAGTTGAAGACGTTAAGATAAGGATTACTTCTATTCTTGATCAACTTCTAATGAAGTGGATTACGAAGGAAGGTAAAGATATGTTTAACTTACAATCAAATGCATATGAAATAGCAAAAGGGATTCAGGAAGATCTAGACATGGAAATTATGAATAATGGGATGTCTATAACTGGCTTTACAATTATGAGCTTCAATTATCCTGAGGAAATCCAAAAGATGATTACCAAGTCTGCTTCACACGGCATGATTGGAGACCTTGGCAAGTACCAACAGGTCTCCATGACAGACGGGATTGCTTCTGGAAAAGTTAAGGGCGGAAGCACAGCTTCCGATATGACTGGTATGATGATGGGGATGAATGTTGCAAATGAAATGATGAAAAATATGAGACAACAAAATCAAGAGTCCAATTCACAAGCCACTACTCAAACAAATCAAAATATTCCGAGCAACAATGGAAAAAAACCTAATTTCTGTCCGAACTGCGGAGAAAAAGCAACTGGAGCAAACTTCTGCCCTAACTGCGGCCAGAAATTAGCTTAGAATGGTGTCTTACATTTAGCCGCCCAATTTTAATTAATATAAATACAAAAGCTGTCTCACAGGTTGCATAAACTTCCTTGTGAGACAGCTTTTTCAATTAGATTGAACTATTACCGAATCTTGCCCTGCAGCGGTAAATAACTTGTCCTTTAGACGAGAACTTTTCTTCATATTCCGTCATGACATTTGTTTCATCGTTAATCGCATGTAGATCTAGATTTACTTCCTGCAATTTCATACCATAGTCAGTGAAGCTAACAAGCGAATATTCAAACAATCCTCGATTATCCGTTTTAAAGATAAGTTCCCCATCCTGCTCAAGTATTTCTTCGTATTGCTCTAAGAATGACTGGTATGTTAATCTTCTTTTCTCATGGCGATTCTTTGGCCATGGGTCTGAAAAATTTAAATAAAGAGTAGCTATTTCATTTTCTCCAAACATTTCACGCAGGTCGCTGGCATCTTCATTTAATAATAAAATATTATCTAATCCAGAAGCTAACACTTTTTCTGCTGCTGAAACGATAACGCTTTTTGAAATCTCAATTCCGATGAAATTTACTTCTGGATATTGTTTTGCCATCCCAATTAAAAATTGTCCTTTTCCAGTACCAACTTCCAAGTGGATTGGCTTATCATTCCCAAATACCTTTTGCCAATTCTGGCGATGATCTGTTGCCCTTGGGACAACAAGATGATTATTTTCTTGTAAAAATTCATCTGCCCAAGGTTTATGTCGTTGACGCATGATTTTACCTCTCTTTACTTCTAAACTTTGTATAAAAAAATAATTATGATGAAAACTAGTGCCATGAGGTGATTTCTAATGACACTTAATGTAAATAATCTATTAACATTATTACAGGACATTTTAGACGAACAGGCTGGTGACAATACTGGTGAAGTATCGGAATACCAGCAAATAAAACGTCTTGTCAAAAATATGATGGCAAATAACCAGATTACAGATGATCAATTGTTACAGCTGCTTCCGGAAATTTACAATTACGGAAGAGAAGGCGAAATCGCCCAAAATGTACCGGAGCACATTACAACTAATATCGATAATATTCAAACCTGGATAAGTGCAATAGAACAACTAGACACTAAATAGCTGTTCCACTTGTTCATTTAATTCATGTAAGTCCCTTAATCTTTCCATAACTTTAATTGGTTCCTTACGCTCTAAATGCCAGCATAAATAATGGAGTGAATCATGCAAAAGATACCAATACATGCGTTCCTGCAGATAGTTATCTTTTGCCACTCCATATTTTTCTAGCCATTCAACCCAATTTTCTCGGGGAATGTACCATTTAAGCACCATCCCGAAATCGGAGGCTGGATCTGCTATCGATGCATTATCCCAATCAATTAAATAAATCTTTCCATCCTTAGATAGCAATAAATTATTATGATTTAAGTCACTATGACACACAACTAGTTTTTGATTACGTGTCTTAGGTAATAGTCGTTCAAGATAGGTTAATGCCAACCTAACATCTTCATAACGATTAAGCAGTTCTAATCTATTTACTTGTTCCTGTATCTTAATAAACATATCCTCTGAAGTCACTGGCTTTATTCCTAATCGCATGAGCATGTGCAATAATTCAGTGGAATGGTGAATCTTGTTTAATAAATTTGCTACGCGTTGATGTTGCATATCTGCTGGCTTTAATTCTCTTCCATCAAGCCATTCTTGTGCAGTAATTACATCCCCGTTTTCCATCCGTCTAGTCCATATTAGTTTGGGGACAATACCTTCAGCAGAGAGTACAGCTAAAAACGGTGAAGAATTTCGTTTTAAGAATAATCGTTTATCATTCTTTGTAGCGAAAAATGCTTCCCCTGTTAATCCACCAGCTGGTGTTAATTTCCAGCCATCCCCTAACGCACGCTCAAGCCATTCCAACATATATTCTTCACATCTTTCAAAATTAGCATTCATTTACATATTTTATAGGTTACAAAGATAAATTACAACCATGTAAACTTATTATTCCATTGTCTATCTTATGTTTGTCCCTTTCAACTTAACGACTTCTTCTTGTTTAGATACAATACAAGTCCTGCAAGTATCTGTCTGACCATCTACTTGATAAAACAGTTCCTGATCAGAAACAATTGTAAACCCAGTTGTTTCTAATATTTCCACTTCTTTAAACATCTGATGTTTCCCAATAAACACGGTGATAAATAATGATAGCACCTTCCATTTTGAAATATCTTGAATGATTAAAATTGGTAAAATATTTGGCTGAATTTTTGCATTGGGCATTATCTTCATGCCCCCGCCATAATAAGGATGATTCCCTGTAGTGACCATCCAGCAGTTAGTAATTTTTCTCTTTTGCTGATTAATATCGACTACAATAGTCATTGGTTTAAAATGTATTAATACTTGAATAAGTGCAATTACATAACTGAATGTGCCAATACCTAAACGATTAAATATATTTTTATAAAATGATTTATTAACTGTATCCGCTATTTGTGCATCAAATCCGAAACCAATCGAATTTACAAATTTTCTTACAGGCATATCATCCTGTTTATAATTTCCTATCCAATATGGACTATCTTTCTTACTTTTAATAATATCATGTAAGACTTCTACTGGTGAACCTTTAATATTACATCCCCTTGCGAAATCATTACCAGAACCTCCTGGAATAAAAGCAACTGGAACACTACTATTTTCTAACCCATTAAGTACTTCATGAATAGTACCGTCTCCGCCAATGACGATGATAGCTTCAGGCTCAGAATCTTCACTAACGTGTTTCGCAATTTCTTCTGCATGACCAGGATATCTCGTAAAGTAGTAAGTACTTTTTAAATTTTGATAGAGCTCGCTCTTGGTAATTTTTGAAAAGGTTCGCTTTGCACGCCCATTACCAGCCCTTGGATTAATAATAAATATGTGCATTTCTTAATCCTCCAAGTCGACAAACATAGAGGGATTGCCCCCTTCATCCCATTCCGGTCGCCTCATCGACGTTGATTTGCAATGTCTTAATAATAATTCCGCAACCTTCAATTGTCTATTTTTAAGTGGAGATGATAATCGGCGTCTTGCTTCAAACCACCGTTTATACTTATCTTTATCAATAATTTTCGTTTGGTAAGGTTCGGTAGCAAATAGAACTGCATTCGTTTTGGATAATACCGTTTTCTTAACTACAAAGTCATCGATATCATATGAATGCAGGATGCTTTTAACAACCTTCTCTGTTCGTTTTAAGGCAATTAATGGGCTTAACATTTTCGATTCACCGGTTTTATATTTAATTGACCAAGTCCGCTCATCACCAGCCATAATAACTGCATCAGGTTTTTCTTCAATAATATAAATAATTTCAACCCCAACAGGTGTTATCAAGATTATCTCTGACTCCATCGGCGCATTTTTTATATTAAATATCGGATGGTACATGATAAGAAAAGTATCTGGAAATCGTTGTAATAAATAAATTAACCGTGAATCTCGATAATAAGTTTCATCCACGAAAGAGATATGTGTCACCGTTGATGTCGCCCACTTTAGCTGAAAGGAAAAAAGTTTGTTTAAAAAAAATTGCTTCAATTCTTCCTCTGTATCAGGTAAGGTAATGGTTTCTTTTCTTTCAATCGGTTGCTCCGTTTGTTCTATGACTTTATTTTTCTTTACCAAGTTTTTTATTTTTGCAAATCTTGATTTGGTTGATTCAAATTCTGGGATTACCTCATCAATTTTCGCATTCTCCGTCTCAGGATCGGTCCATCTTTGATAAAGCTTCTTCCAATTATCATTTTTTAATCTTATATACTGCGTGGGGTATCTGTATGTATCCCATTCATAACGCGAAATATAATCCTGTAGTTTTATCAATTGAGCAATACTAACCACCTCCACAGCCTTTATTTAAGTATATACCTATCAATAATTTCATATTTAGGATTTTGTTCTGGGTGTATTTTGAACAGAACGACTTCTTCTATAAGCATACTCTGCAACTCGCGATACTTTTTATCTTGAACATCCAGCAATTCACTGAACCGTTGATTTTCTTCTCCATTCCACTTTTTTGCCAAGGTTATGTGGGGTTTGTATGGCCGTTTTTCCTTTATGAATCCTGCATTTCCTGCTGATTTTTCCACATTCTTTTGTAGATTTAATAATGAAGACGTTTTTTGAACATCTGCAAATAATACTCTTGGTCTATCAGGTTTTCCGAATGTCCCAATAGTGCCAACCAGTATAGATATTTTTGCTATATCATTAAGATTATTGGCTAGCTCGCTTTTCAAAGTGCTTAATTTATTATCGTCTACAGGACCAAGAAACTTAAGTGTAATATGCAAATCTTGCTTTGTTGTCCATTGTTTATACGGTAGTCTTTGTTTTAATTCTCCTTCCCAGTTGGAGAAATATTCCTGTATTGCCTCTGATAATTGAATCGCGATAAAATAATGCGGTATTCCAGACAAAAAAACAGCACCTCCATTTAATTAGCCTCATTTAAGTGATAAACAGTATTCTAACTCCATTTCATTCAATTCCCGATAAGAACCTAGTGCAAGTGAACGATCAAGTTCTAAAAGCCCCATAGAAAGCCTTTGTAAATAAATCACCTTTTTGTCTACAGCCTCAAACATTCGCTTTACTTGATGATATTTCCCCTCAGTTATCGTTACTTCAATTTCTGATACTGCTTCACTGTTTAAAATGGTCAATTCAGCTGGCTTTGCTTGATAACCATCTTCTAGTGTGACCCCATTTCGAAACTTTTCAACGTCTTCTGCTGATACTTTTCCTTGGATCTTTGCAAAATAGGTTTTCCCCACATTTTTATTCGGGGATACCAATTGATGTGCGAGGTCACCATCATTCGTAATTAATAGTAAGCCTTCTGTATCTTTATCTAGTCGACCTACTGGAAACGGATTGAAATGTTTCATATCATCCGCTAAAAGATCAATTACCGTTTTATCTCTTGTATCTGTAGTCGCTGAAATAACGCCTTGAGGTTTATTCATTAACAGATATATATATTTTTTGTATGTTACAGTCTTTTCATTCACTTTTATGAAATCTGCTTCTGGATTTACATGGACGCTTCCGTCTTTAACAATGGCATCATTTACTGTAACTAATTTTTTTTTCATTAATGCCTTTACATCTTTCCTGCTGCCATAGCCCATATTGGCCAATAATTTATCAAGGCGCAACTATAATCCTCCCTTCTATTGATTACTCATTTGTATAAAGTGTTCCTTTTTAGATAAACTTCGAACTAGTTTAATGTGATAAGGGCACTCGGACCAGTCGCTCCAGAAATACACTTCGCTTTCCACGGGGAGCTGGTGAGCCTTCTCGTGCTGACGCACTTCGTAGTCTCACCTAGGCTCTTCTTCCCGCAGGAGTCTTCGTGTATTTCTTCCGCTGGAGATAGGACTGAATCAAGACATAAGGATTACTTTTCAACCAATTATCGTAGTTTATTTTAGTTAAGGAATAAAGACCTCTGTGAATAGCAACTACTTGTCTAGATCTGAAATCACTATTGTAACTAGTTCATACTTTATATCAACTGCGAATTATCTTTCATCATTTGAATTAACAAATGTCATTTGGTGTGATAAGTAACCGCAGTTCTAAATTTAGGAAGCAACTTATTTATTAGACCTAGCTCGTAATTTATTTAGTTTTCCTTTTATCTTACCAACAAGTGGTACACGACCGCCGAAAACTCTTTCTATTAAAGTGGATGAATAGGCGAGCCATAAATAAACTCCTCCACCTAATCCGACTCCTAGGATAAGCATAATTATCATTCCTAAACGTGATTCCTCATAATCAATAAAAATACCAATAACTAACTTTATAAGCCAAATAACGATACACATAATAGCTGAGAATATTCCAATTAGCAATGTTCGCTTCCTAATTTGACGAAAAGAGAACCTAACCGCTATTTTAATCCGCCAAAGATTCATTGCTACAGCAATCCCTACTGCTAACGCTGTTCCTATTATTGATCCTTTTGCACCGAACATATGAATTAATTGAGCATTTAATAACACTTTAGCTAGCAGCCCGCCTAATAAACTAAACACCGTATAATTCTGTTGATTAATTCCTTGTAAAATGGATGCTGTTACAGTAAATAAGGCAAATAAAAGTCCGACTGGTGCATACCACGCCATTAATGTACCAGTTATCTCAATATCTTCTAAACCGTATAATGCACCGTAAGCTTCTTTTGCTAATGCAACAAGGCCAACAACTGCTGGAATTACAAGAACAAGTACAATTTGCAATGCTTGATTAATTTGCTGGTGTACCATTACCATATTTTTCTGTGCAAAGGTCTTTGTTAACGCTGGTAAAATTGCTAAAGAAAGCCCTGTTGCAATCGTACCGGGTAAAATTACCAATTTATGACCATACGTATTGATTGAGCCAAGTGCAACTTCCCAAATATCCTCAAATCCTGCTGCTATCATCGCACGTTGAAATGTAAATTGATCGACCAATTGATACAAAGAGGTAGCAAGAGCAACAATGATAAAAGGACCAGCATAACTAAATAATTCCTTAAATAAATCTTTTGTCGTGTGATTACTTGAGAATTTTTGATGCTCTAACTGACGATCGAGATATGGCTTACGATATCTCCAATAAAGAATCAGTACAAAAGCTGAAGCAATTGCACCAATAAATGCACCGAACGTTGCAAACCCAACCGCTGTAGCAATCGTGCCACCCAAAACTTTAATAACAATAAACACAGAAATTAAGACAAATAATATTCGAGCAAGTTGCTCAACGACTTGCGAAATAGCTGTAGGACCCATTGATTCATAACCTTGAAAGAAACCACGAACGATACTCATCGCTGGAATAATAATTAGAGCAAAGCTTACCATTCGAATTACCTTAGTAACATCCGCTACAGTGATTGTATTACTGGAATTCTCTTCTATAAATCCATGTGCTAAGATTTCAGCACCAAAAAACAAGATTAAGAATGAGATAATTCCAGTAAATAACATTAGGTTCGTTCCATGTTTGAACATTCGTCTTCCAGTTTCATAATCACCTAATGCATTATATTTCGACACTATTTTCGACATTGCCAGTGGTAAACCAATTGTCGATATACTTAACATAATTGTATACGGTACATACGCAAAGGAGTATAATGCACCACCTTCTGCACCGACCAGTGCATTAAATGGGATAAGATAGATCATTCCTAGAAATTTGGATAAAAATGTTGCACCGGTAAGCAACATAGAACTTCTTACAATATTCGACATTTTTTCACCTTTATTTCATTTACATTATTAGATTCAAACGTTATTTTACCATAGAAAGGATGAAGATAGATAATGATTGTGCACCATAATAGTAATTTACTTTCTCTAAAACCGACCGCCATTAAGAAATTGAGCAATCCTTTTATTTAGTGTAAGATACATACGAAAGGAATGAATCGATTTGACATATGACGTAACCGTTATTGGTGGTGGGCCATCAGGCTTAATGGCTGCAATTGGTGCCGCAGAAAAAGGCGCAAAAACCCTGCTGCTTGAAAAGGGTAATAAACTTGGAAAGAAATTAGCAATCTCAGGTGGGGGCAGATGTAATGTAACGAATCGCTTGCCGCAAGAAGAAGTTATCAAGCATATTCCAGGTAATGGAAAATTTTTATATAGTGCATTCTCCGTGTTTAATAACTATGATATCATTGATTATTTTGAAAACATGGGCGTTGGATTAAAGGAAGAAGATCATGGAAGGATGTTTCCCGTTTCCAATTCCGCAAAAACTGTAGTAAATGCTTTAATAAATAAGTTAGATGAATTACAGGTTAAAGTACAACAAAATACCCCTGTAGAAGCTATCCATTATAGTGATAAGGCACATACCGTCATTTTAAAGGATGGAAAGCATATTGACACAAAAGCACTTGTCATTGCAGTTGGCGGTAAAGCTGTCCCCTATACAGGCTCAACTGGAGACGGGTATGCATGGGCAAAGAAAGCTGGCCATACGGTTACAGAGCTCTATCCAACAGAAGTGGCATTAACCTCTGATGAAGCTTTCATCCAAGAAAAAAGCTTACAAGGGTTAGCACTTAGAGATGCAGCTGTTTCCGTATTAAATAAAAGAAATAAACCGATTATAACACATCAAATGGATATGCTTTTTACGCATTTCGGTGTATCCGGTCCCGCAGTATTACGCTGCTCGCAATTTGTTGTAAAAGAATTGATGAAGGGGCAAACCAAAGTTCCGATGGTCATCGATGCACTACCAGCTGAAAATGAAGAAAAACTGGCCCAAGATATATTAAAGTCAATTGAAGAGAATCCGAAAAAGACTTTCAAGAACTTAATGAAAGGTATTATCCCTGAGCGATTCCTTGCATTTATTTTAGAGCAAAACAATGTAACAGACGAACAAAAAGGTGGAAATATTTCTAAGGAAACCGTCCGCTCGATTATTCACACGATTAAAAATTTTACCTTTTATGTAAATGGTTCTTTGCCAATGGAAAAAGCATTTGTAACTGGTGGTGGTGTTTCGATTAAAGAAATTGTACCAAACACAATGCAATCCAAAATAATGAATGGATTATATTTTTGTGGAGAAATCTTAGATATTCATGGATACACAGGCGGATATAATATAACATCCGCACTAGTAACTGGGAGACTTGCAGGCACAAATGCAGCAGAGGAATCAGCGACAATTGGTAAATAATCCCTAGTATAGATTGACCGATTAAAGCCATTCTATACATGTCTGGCAGCAACTTTGAAGGAGTGGATAAAGGATGGAAAAGAATGGAATGTGGCTACCATTAATTGCTTCAGTTGGCGTTGGAGCAGCAACCTTTTATACGATGACAAAGAAAGACCAAGGGCTAGGACAAACCGTACAGAACATGCTCCCATTTATGTCTAATATGGGTGGAAACAAAAACAGTAAATCTGGAAGTATGGGTACCTTTGGAATGAGCTAACAGACAAAGAAAAGCGCAGCCGATCAGGTGCGTTTTTCTTATTTAACTGAATATATTAAAAACGATCACTCCCCTCTTTTTAATGTAGAATGAATAAATATACTTATTTGGAAGGAAGGGAAAACGATTGAAGCGATTTGGACTATTAGGACGTATTATTTTGGCAATTATTCTTGGAGTACTTATAGGCTCGTTTGTCAACGAAGGGATTATTCGCCTATTTGCAACTTTTAACGGATTGTTCGGAGGATTCTTGAGCTTTATTATCCCCTTTATCATTATAGGGTTTATAACTCCTGGTATCGGGACCATGGGGCTTGGTGCAGGAAAGACACTTGGCCTAAGCACAATATTGGCCTATGCTTCTACAATAATAGCGGGATTGATTGCTTACTTTGTGGCAAGAGGTGCCTATCCAAACATACTTGGCAATCAGACATTAGAGTCTGTTACAGACCCCTCTAAAGGCTTAAGTGAATCATATTTTGTGATTGAAATGGCTCCACCTATGGAAGTGATGACCGCTCTCCTGCTGGCTTTTGTATTAGGGATCGGTATTGCAGCTATCAAGGGAGATAAGTTACTTCATGTAATGATTGATTTTCGAGATATTATTATTTTAGTAATTGAGAAATTCATTATTCCATTACTGCCTTTTCATATCTTTGGTTTATTTGCCAATATGACTCATGCAGGACAAGTTGCTACAATTTTATCGGTATTTGCAAAAGTATTTGTAATGATTATTATTTTACATATTCTTTATTTGATTCTTCAATATTCAGTTGCAGGTTCAATGAGTAAACAGAATCCTTTTAGAATGATAAAACAAATGCTGCCAGCATATTTCACGGCACTTGGTTCACAATCTTCTGCAGCAACCATCCCCGTTACTTTAAAACAGTCTAAAACTTTGAACATCAGAGAAAGTATTGCAGACTTTACAGTTCCATTGTTTGCAACGATCCATTTATCTGGAAGTACAATAACATTGGTTAGCTGTTCACTAGCAGTAATGTATCTTCATGGTGATGCAACCTCATTCGGCTCGTATTTTCAATTTATCTTGATGCTTGGGATAACAATGGTTGCTGCTCCAGGTGTTCCTGGCGGGGCAGTGATGGCAGCAGCAGGTCTATTGGAGAGCATGCTTGGATTCGATCAAACGTTGCTTTCATTAATGATTGCTCTCTACCTAGCGCAAGACAGTTTTGGAACTGCGTGTAATGTTACTGGTGATGGTGCGCTCGCATCGATTACAAACAGCTTAAGTAAATTTGGAAAACACCAAAAGTAAAAGCTCAAATATTAGAAAACTTGGCTGTCACCAAGCCTTTCGGTGACAGCCAAGTTTTTTTATAAATCTTTTTCAGAAAACAGCCTAGTGAATATTAAGCAAGAATCCTATATTCTTCTTCAGCAAGCGCTTCTTCATATTCAGCAAGTAACCTGCTGAATATCGCATCCCATGATTGGCTTTGTGCATATTTAATTCCTTTTACGCTCATTGTTTTCCTTTCTTCTTCTGATGACAATAAACTTATTATAGTTTCAACAAAAGCACCAACATCTTTCTCATTGCACAGTCTTCCTGTTACTTCATCCTGAATTATCGTCCGTACTCCACCCGCATTTGCGCCTATTACCGGTGTACCTGCTGCCATCGATTCGAGTACCACATTTCCAAAGGTTTCGGTTGCAGATGGAAAGACAAATAAATCTGAAGCGGCATATGCCGACGCTAAATCTCCCTTTTCCAAAAATCCAGCAAATGACATATTATTTAGATTCAAATTCTCTAATTCCTTTTTTACAGGACCATCACCAACAATTAGCCAATGTACATTATCCCTTACCGCAGGAAGCAACTGCTTGTTAATTTCAGGTAATAACATGATATCCTTTTCAGGTGAAATACGGCCAACATAAAGCAGTATATATTTTTCATGAATGTTGTATTTTTCTCGTATCATGTTGGAGTCATAATTTGGATTAAAAACAGAGCAATCTACTCCCCGTGGCCAAATCGATAAATTAGTGAATCCTTGCCTTAGTAATTGCTCTTTCGTGTCAATAGATGGGACAAAAATTTTACGGAGTGGTCGATGAAACCAATGCATATACTTCCAAAGCATTTTAGATAAGAACTGCAAATCATAGTACTCTAAATACTTATCGAAATCGGTGTGATAAGAACCAACAATCGGAATATCTAGTTTCTTAGCATAATGTAATCCGCATAACCCAAGATTAAATGGTGTTGCTACATGTATTAAATCAGGTTTAAACTCTAATAATTCCTCTCTTATCTGAAGCATATTAGGTATTGCAAAACTGCATTCTTTATATAAAAATAATGGTAAACTCACAAAACGAGATACATCTTTAGAAAATAAATCCTTATTTACCGTACTTCTAGGTGCGAACACTCGAAATTCAACTTGATTACCCTCGAGATATGATGTAAACCGCTCTAATGTTTTTGCCACCCCATTTACATCAGGTGCATACGTATCGGTAAAAATAGCGATTTTCAATGCAATTCTCCCCCAATAAATATTGTCATAAAGCTATCTATGCAAAAGAAGTCGACTAACATTTAATCTTAAGTCTTAAAGCATGAACTGAGATACAATCAACCCTGTAATACATCCTAATAAACATCCTGCCATCACATCAGAAGGATAATGCAGTCCTAAATAAATCCTCGAAAGTCCGACAATAAAACCGATTGGTAATAGAATAATTGCTAGTAACGGAATAAATAATACAAACGGAATTAGAAGCGAAAATATCGCAGTTGTATGTCCTGATGGAAACGAATGATCCTGTAATGGATTATCAACAACATTGACACGATTAAGTGCTAAATATGGCCGCTTTCGTGGAAATAGTTTCTTTACAAGTGCCACAGGAATGTGACTTATTGTTAATGCTATCGCGCTAGCTATTGCTGCCAGTCTTAATGATCCATTGGCAAGGAAAATAATGGATAACACACTAATAATCGTAAATCTCGCACCACCAAGATGAGTAATAAATCTAAAAAAAGCATTTACATGTTTCTTTTCGAAGTATTGATTGATATAAAGGATTAACTGGCATTCCAAATTGTAAAATTGATGCAATATTTTCGTCACTTTTTCACTCCTCTCAGTTCAATATCTCTTTACTTTATTATATCTTGCTATTATGTAATTAATTATAATTTATTGTAAATTTAGTATTAAGTTGTTTCATTAATAGTTAAATTATTACGAATAGATAAATTACGTGAAAAATAGCAAAAATTCCAGAAGCATACACAAATCGTACAAATTTAGATGAATTTTTTGTGAAATAATTAACAATGTCTTGTTTTTTCCTTTATATGATACTAGTATATTAAGAGGTTTTAGAGCTATTTTGCTTAATACTAGATAAAAATACAATGAAGAAAGGGGTTCTTACTTAAATGAAAATCAAATTAGCCTTATTATTTGGACTACTTACTATTTCCATGATACTAACAGGCTGTGAGCCATTGCTTGTATTCGATACGAAAGGTCCTCAAGCAGCGACTATTTCTAATGTTATTTGGATTTCAATCATTACAATGGCAGTAGTCGTAATTACCGTTATCGTACTTCTAATTAACATGCTAGTAAAATATCGTGCATCGAAACAGCCTGAAGATTATGAGCCACCTCATATCGAAGGAAATCCTATTGTGGAAGGAATTATCGTTGGAATTCCAGTATTAATTGTTGCTTTCCTATCTGTTGTTTCTGTTATGTCGACTTATCAAGTTGAAGCGATACCTGAGGGTTATGAGGATCAAGAGCCATTAGTAATTTATGCATCATCATCTGATTGGAAATGGCATTTCGCTTATCCAGAACAAGATATTGAAACGGTTAACTATGTATTTATTCCAACTCATCGACCTGTTGAGTTTAGACTTTATTCACATAGCACAATCTCAAGCTTCTGGGTTCCACAGCTAGCAGGACAAAAATATGCGATGGCTGACATGGTGAATAAATTAAATGTAGTGGCTGACGTGCCTGCTGAAATGGTAGGACGAAATTCTAACTTTAATGGTGAAGGCTTTGCTGAAAATACCTTTAACGTTACTTCACTAGAACCTGAAGAGTTTGACTCATGGGTAGAAGATATTCACGCTACAGCTGATCCAATAACAGAAGAAGAGTTTACTAAATTACTAGAACCAGGTCACCTTGGACAGATGACATTTACTGGTACTCATTTAGATTTTTCACCAGCTCCTGAAGGAGAGAATGGTGGACATAATCACGGTTCTTCTGAAACAGATCATGATAGTGCCGAACATGAAGATACTGACACAGAGTCAGAACATGACCAGCACTAAAATTTTTATTAAATACGCTATTTAGACAACAAGCTTCTCGAAAGGAGATAAATAAACATGGAGTTTTTTGAAAGATTCGCCGTTCCCCATCCAAGTCCATTGATATATGCATCGATGGTAGCCATTGGGCTTACCGTTCTTGCTATCATTTTTGGTATTACTTATTTTAAGAAATGGGGCTACTTGTGGAAAGAATGGTTAACAACAGTTGACCATAAACGAATCGGAATTATGTATATTATTTCCGCTTTACTTATGCTATTCCGTGGTGGTGCAGATGCAGTTATGATGCGTCTACAAACTTCTGTACCAGATAATGGATTTTTAGATGCACAGCACTATAATGAGGTATTTACAACTCACGGAGTTGTCATGGTCCTCTTTATGGCGATGCCATTCATCATCGGTATGATGAACTTAGTTGTACCATTACAAATTGGTGCGAGAGATGTTGCTTTTCCAAGATTAAATGCACTTAGCTTTTGGTTGTTTTTCGCAGGTGCCATGCTATTTAATATTTCATTTGTAGTTGGTGGTTCACCTGATGCTGGCTGGACAAATTATTATCCATTAGCGAGTAATGAATTCAGTACCTCTGTTGGTGTTAACTATTACAACTGGGCACTGCAAATTTCTGGTCTTGGGACATTAATGACTGGTATTAACTTTATTGTAACGATTATCAAGATGCGAGCTCCAGGCATGAAGTTAATGAAAATGCCAATGTTCACTTGGGCTTCTCTTATAACAAATGCAATTATAGTCTTTGCTTTCCCTGTATTGACTATCGCTCTATTAATGGGTACTTTAGATCGTCAATTCGGAACTTCGCTATTTACATCAACTGATGGCGGAATGGATATGCACTGGGCTAACCTATTCTGGGTTTGGGGACATCCTGAGGTTTATATCTTAATTCTCCCTGCTTTTGGAATTTACAGTCAGATTATCTCAACTTTCTCTGGAAGAAATCTCTATGGTTATAAATCAATGGTAGCATCTATGGTTATCATTTCACTTATGTCATTCTTAGTTTGGGCACACCATTTCTTTACAATGGGTCACGATGCATTTACAAATAGCATCTTCTCCATTACGACAATGGCCATTGCCGTACCAACGGGGATTAAGATCTTTAACTGGCTGCTGACCATGTGGAAGGGTAAAATCAGGTTCACAGTACCAATGCTATATTCTGTCGCATTTATTCCATTATTTACAATCGGCGGGGTTACTGGTGTTATGCTTGGGGTTGCTAGTGCGGACTTCCAGTATCATAATACAATGTTCCTAGTTGCCCACTTCCATAATGTTATTATTCCTGGTGTTGTATTCGCAATGCTAGCAGGATTAACATACTGGTGGCCGAAAATGTTCGGTTTCATGCTGAATGAAAAAATCGGTAAATGGGCGTTCTGGTTTATTACTGTCGGTTTCTGTTTCTCATTCTTCCCGATGTATATTACGGGGTTAGATGGTCAAGCACGTCGTATGTACACATATTCTGAGGCTACTGGATTCGGTCCATTAAATATGCTTTCATTCTTTGGGGCAGGTCTAATGGCTATTGGATTTATCATTATTGTCTATAACGTGCTTTACAGTATTAAAAATTCACCAAGAAATATCGGTAATGATCCATGGGATGCACGCTCACTGGAATGGGCTACACAAAGTCCAGTTCAAAGCTATAACTTCCCTGTTACACCAGAAGTTGAATCATCTGATGCACTTTGGGATCAGAAGACAAAAGGCTATCAGATCTTTAAGGGCAAGATTAAAAAAATCCACATGCCAAATAACAGTGGCTTGCCGATAATTATGTCTGGAATTATGTTCGTCTTTGCATTCTCATTTGTTTTCTACATTTGGGCTGGAGTCATCATTTCAGCAATTGCTTTCTTTGCTTGTATGGTGTACCGCACATTTGAAAAGGATGACGGACATTATATACCTGTAAGTGAAATTAATGAAACGGAAAATAAAAACGGAGGTGCTAACTAATGAAAATCGATAACACGCAGCCTCTTGAATATAGTACAGAACAAAATGAAATGAATATTCTTGGTTTCTGGATTTTCCTTGGTGCGGAAATTATGCTTTTCGCAACCCTCTTCACTACCTATTTCATCTACGCAGATCGTACAGGCAGTGGTCCAACTGGTGCTGAGATCTTTGAAATCACACCTGTTTTAATTGAAACATTCTTACTTTTGACAAGTAGTTTTACAATTGGTCTTGCAGTTAACGCGATGCGTCTAGGGCGTAAAAATGCAACGATTACCTTCCTGGCAATTACGCTATTGCTAGGTGCTGGATTCCTAAGTGTTGAGATTTATGAATTCATTCATTACTATCATGTTGGTGCTGGATTGCAAACAAGTGCCTTCACAGGTATGCTACTCA
The DNA here is from genome assembly GCF_003352005.1 of Oceanobacillus zhaokaii. Classification (GTDB taxonomy): domain Bacteria; phylum Bacillota; class Bacilli; order Bacillales; family Amphibacillaceae; genus Oceanobacillus; species Oceanobacillus zhaokaii. The sequence goes on along the minus strand of NZ_CP024848.1, from coordinate 1,561,875 downwards.
CAACACTTGGGACTCATGGTGCCCACGTTACATTTGGCTTATTCTGGGGAATTTTCATCACGATGCAAATTAAGAAGGACGGCTTTAATCCTAGAACAGCAAATAAAACATTTATTTTCTCATTGTATTGGCATTTCTTAGATGTAATGTGGATCTTCATCTTCAGCTTCATCTACTTGAAAGGAATGATGTAATATGAAGGAACTATTTCCAGCTAAACAAGTCAATGGGTTTGTCTTCTCGTTGTTACTTACAGTCGTTGCACTTAGTGTTTACTTCATGGATATGTCCTTTGAATTAGGGATGACAATTCTGCTAGTAACAGCATTCATTCAAGCAGGTGTTCAGTTAATCATCTTTATGCATGCTGGTGAGAGTAAAGATAAAGGTATGATTTATACAAGTTTATTCTATTCGATATTTATTGCACTAGTTACAATCTTTGGTAGCTTGCTTGCAATGGTATGGGGATATATGTAATTATAAATTAAAGAGGACGTCATTTTATATGACGCCCTCTTTTTTATGTTCGTATTTTTTATCATTAAGAAAGTTTTCTTTGTCTGTTTCTCTCGATCATCTCTTCAGTAGCGACTAGAAACACGCCCATGATAAAGATAAACGCAGCCCCCATAACTGCCCCTGCTCCAACACCAGCAACATTTTGGTAACCGTTCACAAAGTATCCATACATAAAGAGCGCAGTACCTATGATGATCAATATTCCACAAATAAATGAAGTGACTTTTAATATTTGCTTATGTGCATTCATATTTAACAGCTCCTTTACTTTATTATGTTCCCTGTTCACAGTTTTGTCAAACAATTTATGAACATATTTTGAACATTTTATTTCCCCATTGACAATTAAAGATATTTCTAATTAGTACATAACAGTAAATATTACCCATAAATAAGTTGATATATAGAATTAACTTGAATATAGTTAATAGGAGTTTGCAAAATAGTACTCAAATTTATTTTTTAAAAATTCCCCCACTTTTTTGAAACCTATTGGAATATAAATCCGTATAAAGATTAATAGCTAAAATATATATAGAGGAGTGATTTCCATGGTTCTTTTTGGTACTCCAATCGAAACAGTTTACCTTACTACACTTATTATCGCAGGAATCTTAACCATTCTCTTCCTTTTTTTTGGAGATATATTAGAAGGTATTGGCGAGATGTTCGGATTTTTTAATCCAGTTTTAATTTTGGCATTTCTAACATTTACATCAGCTTCTGGCTATATTCTTGAAAGTGTCACAACACTCAACAGCATTTTAATATTAATTATATCCATCTTATTTGGACTTTTATTAGTCACCCTTTTAAACATCTTCATACTTATTCCGATGTCTTCTGCTGAGGAATCTCTTAGTTATACAGAAGAGTCTTTAAAAGGAAGAGTAGGCAAAGTAATTATATCGATTCCTGAAAATGGTTTTGGTGAGGTTGTTATTGAAAGTAAGAGCGGTCGTATTTCAAAGCCTGCCGCATGCTATGAAAATAAGATAATTCAAGAAGGACAGCAAGTACTTATTATTAATGTCGAAAAAGGTGTCTTGTATGTAGAATCATATGAAAATAATTTAGACATCCATCAGTTAAGTTAATCATACCTTTGCTATGGTATTTTTATAATAAAAATAATAAGGGGGAAAATTTATGTTCTTAGGTATTTCAGCATTTATTTGGATTGCAATTGCAATCGTCATTTTTATCGTAGTTGCACTTATTGGTGTATTTGTAACAAAGTATCGTACTGCAGGACCTGATGAAGCATTAATTGTTACCGGTAGTTATCTTGGCGGCAAAAATGTACATGTAGATGAATCAGGGAATAAAATTAAAATTATTCGCGGTGGCGGTACGTTCGTACTTCCTGTATTTCAACAAGCGGAACCACTAAGCTTACTATCTAGTAAACTTGAAGTCTCTACTCCTGAGGTATATACGGAACAAGGTGTTCCAGTTATGGCCGACGGAACAGCAATTATTAAAATAGGTGGATCTATTAGTGAAATCGCTACAGCAGCAGAACAATTTCTCGGAAAATCGAGAGATGATCGAGAAAACGAAGCAAAAGAAGTGCTCGAAGGTCATTTACGCTCAATTCTGGGATCAATGACTGTTGAAGAGATTTATAAGAATCGTGATAAATTTTCCCAAGAAGTGCAACGTGTCGCTTCTCAGGATTTAGCGAAAATGGGGTTAGTTATTGTATCCTTTACAATTAAAGAAGTAAAAGACAAAAATGGCTATCTAGATTCATTAGGTAAGCCTCGAATTGCGCAAGTAAAACGTGATGCAGATATTGCAACAGCTGAAGCAGATAAAGAAACAAGAATTAAACGTGCTGAGGCAGCAAAAGAAGCACAGAAAGCGGAACTGGAAAGATCAACTGAAATTGCCGAGGCGGAAAAAGTGAATCAATTAAAGACTGCGGAGTATCGTCGCGAGCAAGATATTGCTAAAGCACGAGCCGACCAAGCATATGACTTCGAAACAGCCCGTGCGAAGCAGCAGGTTACAGAGCAACAGATGCAAATTAAAATTATTGAGCGTCAAAAACAAATAGAACTAGAAGAAAAAGAAATTCTTCGCCGTGAGAAGCAATATGATTCAGAAGTTAAGAAGAAAGCGGACGCGGACCGTTATTCCGTTGAACAAGCGGCAATAGCGGATAAAGCGAAGCAAATTGCTGCAGCAGATGCGAACCAATATCGCATTGAATCTCAGGCAAAAGCAGAAGCAGAACGGGTTCGCGTGGATGGTCTAGCAAAAGCAGATGCAGAACGTGCTCAAGGGGAAGCAGAAGCAGAAATTATCCGTCTAAAAGGGATTGCCGAAGCGGAAGCGAAGCAAAAAATCGCCGAAGCATTCGAACAGTTCGGGCAAGCAGCTGTGCTTGATATGGTAATGAAGATGCTTCCTGAATATGCGAAGGAAATTGCAAGCCCACTTGCTAATATCGATAAGATTACAGTTGTTGATACAGGAAGCAGTGGTACAGATGGCGGTGCGAACAAAATTACCGGTTATGCAACAAATCTAATGTCAACTTTACAAGAATCACTCAAGGCTTCTTCTGGTATTGATGTAAAGGAATTACTTGAGAATGTAACTGGAAAAAATAACATCACACAAGATCTTGACCTTGGAAGAATTCGATATGAGGCAGAGAAAGCAGAGAGCAAGAATTAATTTAGTAAGCCGTTATGAAATCCTAGCAAGGATCAATTAAAAGATCCTTTGCCTAGGATTTTTTCTTTCGTTAGATAGATTTGCGATGTCTTATTATGCACTACTCTTTTTGGTTTTCATCACGCTTATCGATATAAAGAGAACCATCTTGTTGCAATTCTACATAAAATATATCTTCAAGATTAAATTCCAATATTTTCAATTGATTATCAAGCCATTCTTCTGTTATCCCTGCTTCTCTTAAATTCTTTTCTACGACTTTCCCATCAACAATTAGCTCCATAGGCATATACTTGGGTTTAACAGTAAATACATGTTGGTCCTTCTTTGTTAGTGGCAGGTAATCTTGCTTTAACAAAATACTTAACTGCCCATTTGGTTCAAATACTGCATGGTAAACCTCAGTTGTCGAAAATACATCCTTCTCTCTAAGCAGCATACTGAGATCATCCATGTTGAGATGTTCCTTAGCTCCCTTTCAAGAATTTTCCCCTCTTTAATAATAATAACTGGTTCCCCATCCATGATTACCCTGACTTTAGAAAACTTCAACCCCAAATAGCTGATAAATATCGCAAGAAGAGACCACCTGATGATACTCGTTAGACCATTTAGCATTGAAGTATGAGACTTACCAGCTATCTCACCTGCTATCGACCCAATCGTTATCCCCGTTATGTAATGGAAAAACGTTAATTGACTCAATTGTTTTCTTCCTAATATACGAGCCATAATTAAAAGAACTAGAAAAACAATGGTTGAACGAAAAATGATTTCGAAGAATTCAAAATTAGGCAGCATACTTTTTCCTTTTGCATGATTATTTTTATTTAAACTTTTTTGATCTTACTAACTGATTGCATTAAGCAAAATGCACATTTAAATAAACACATCTTGAACAAAGAAACACTCATTTCAAATAAGGCGAGACCCTTTCAATGACATCCTGTAGCCTGGCTGCTTGTATGGAATACATTTCCTTAGCTTCACGATTATCGGTTTCTAATGAATAAATTTCAAGATCCGCTTGTAATTTTTTTAGCTCTGCTGCAAGTAATGGTCGTTGCTTTACAACTGCTCGTTTGGATCTTTCGTCATAAAGGTCGACATAAAGCTCCCCTTTAGAATCGATTTGTGCTAGAAATACTTCCTTAATAGCTGATGCGCCTTGTTTTTCAATTTCACCTACAATCCATTCTTCGGTATATCCGAGGATTGATAGATTTTCCGTTATTAGCTTACCATCTAATATGAGAGCGGTTGGGCTATGTTCTTGCTCAAGCTTGAGTCCAAGTGCACTTGGAGTTATTGGCTGCTGGTCAGTTTTCTTCATAACACTAAGTTCGCCATTTGTTTCTAATACTGCCATTTCAACATCTGAAACTCTAAAAGCCCCTTGGGTACGTAACAAGAGTAATAACTCATCAAGGGTTATTTGGTTCTTCTTCATGCTTTTCTCTAACACTTCGCCATTTTTTATAATAATCGCTGGTTTTCCATCTGTTATTCGAGAAAAAAGTCTCGACTTAATTCCCAGATAAGATAAAATAATCGGAAATAGTCCCCAAATCACCAAGGAAACAAGCCCATTTGTTATTTTTATATTTTGGTCAACCGACATACTTGCAGCAATTGAACCGATGGTAATTCCAACGCAGTAATCAAAGAAGGTCAATTGAGAAATCTGCTTCTTCCCCATTATTCTAGTCATCAGTAGAAGCAAAAGAAAGGCTCCGATTGAACGGATTAATATTAAAACATACTCTGGCACAATTATCACTCCAAATGTCCAATAATATGAAAGCATTTATTATTATTGGACAATCTAATTATAACCATACAGAGAATTAGGAGGTTGTACAATAAAAATGAAAAAAGTACTTTTTATATTAATTGGTGTCATCATGCTAACAGGATGCTCCAAACCAATCGGCGGCGACTATTTTTTTAATAAAATTAACACAATCGATCAAAACATCGCACAGCAAGAAACAGATTGGAAAAAAGCGAAAGAGGAATGTTTCGAACTAAAAAATCTATACCATAAAAATGAATGGAAATTACAATTATTAGGAGATGAAGGTGAATACGAAGATTTAAGAAATCATATTGCAATACTTATTACAGCTATTGAAGAAGAGGACAGACTTAATGCGAGGATTGAACTCGCTACAATAAAATCTTTTATTAAGGACATTTATTCTCTATAACTTATTTTTCAGTTAATCATATCATTTTCAGTTGCATTCGCTCATCATAGGTAAAATAAAGCTGAACAGGAGTAATTTTATATGGAGTAAGGGACACAACCGTTCCTTGCCCCCTTCTTCCCCTTACGCTTTATCTGTAAGTAAATCTTCAGTAGGTCCTAATTCGATTACATTATGTTCATAAAGAATGGATCTTAGTTTTTTCCTCATTTCTTCTGAGGTGATTATACTACTCAGGGTTAGAATCCCTGTCTTTATTTTTATTTCATATTGATTATTAACTATTTCAGAATGGCCATAGTATCGATGATTTGCGTCAATAAGCACAAATTCAAATGTTTTGATTTTCTTCCATGATACAAAGTGTCCACCGCATAAAATGCCATCTTGTACGATTACAAACATATTTAGGAGATTCGAGAAATTGAACAATGGAAGCAGGACTAATAAGTATGTTGCCCAATTTATTTCCAGATATTTTACTAAACAAAACATCGTGATTACATATGCAAGAATTATCGCATATGTAATCAATCCCCATTTTTGTCCGAAATAAGTAGGAGCATTGACAATTTTTTGCGGGAATTTTCTTATGTCCGCTATCCCTTCAGATGAAGTTGGAAAAACAACCTTCTCCTTCATCTTGGCTATAATTAGAACAAAACGATAGATGTAGAATAAGATGACTGCTGCGATTAGAATCTCAATGAACAGTTCCATTACATCACCTCTGACTATTAATGATATTATCAAACAAATTTAATTCTCGTTATGTATTACGGACGATCGATAAATAATGTAAAAACCTTTGCCTCTTCATCATTTACCGGGATAAATAGATGTGGCTTAGATCCTTGAAAATAAGCACTATCCCCCTTTTCCATAAAATGCTTATCCCCATTATAATATAAGAAAATTGCACCCTCTAAAATATAAATAAACTCATCTTGGGAGTGTGTATACGAATCTTTCCTTTGATTAATATGTTTTGGCGTAACATGCACAATCGTCGGTTCAATTCCACTAACAAGGGAGCGGTTTGCCAGCAACTCATAGGAATATCCCATGCTCACATCCCCCACCTTTGACTGTCGATTCGATCTTTTTTGGAGAACCAGATCTTCTTCTGTTTTATCATCTAGAATCCATGCAAGGGGAACTTCTAATGCTTCGCTAATTTTTGAAAGGGTAGCAACAGCAGAAGCTGTTTGTCCATTTTCAATTTTTGATAGCATGCTTTTCGAAATCCCACATTGATCGGCAATTTGCTGCTGCGTTTTTTTCTTTCGCAATCGTATTTCTTTTATCTTGGAGCCAATAATGTAAAGATCGATGAATCTCATTCCTTTCAAATTAATCAACTATTAGTGATTTTATCATAAAATAGACATTGAAAAGCGTCAAGAAAATCATAACTATATGTACATTCTCGCAGTGCTCAAGGAAAGACGAATATTAGTCCATTATCCCAAAATTGATCTATTACAATGTAGACTAGCATATATACAATAATTTAGTAAATTAAACAAGAGGATGGACTTTTTTTAAAAAAATCCATTAGCAAATAGAAATACCATAATTTTAAGTACTTGCTTATACTTAAAATTACGGTGTATTTTCCAAATTTATAATAATCATTTTCATATTGCACTTGCAAGATAAGCTAATGATCTACTCGGTAATGCTTTTCCCAATTTATCTTGAATAAATAATGATGCCTCCTGTACTTTATCTTCATATATTCCCGTATGAATTCCTAAACCATGTAAAAGATATAATACATCATTTGTTGCGACATTCCCTGAAGCACCTGGAGCATATGGACAACCACCAAGACCACCAATCGAACTATCAAAACGATGGATACCATATTGCATTGAGGTCATAATATTGGCTATTGCCATCCCTCTTGTATCATGGAAATGCATAATGATTTTCTCCTTTGGATAGTAGGTCATCATTGTTTCAAGCAATTGCTCAACTTGAGTTGGAACTGCAGAACCAATCGTATCACCTAGAGAGATATCATCGACACCATACTCAAATAATTTCTCACATACACGATGCACCTCATTTGGTGCAATTTTCCCTTCATGCGGGCAATCAAATACAGTCGAAACATATCCTGTTACAAATTTTCCTGCCTGTTTTGCTTGATGAATAACCTGTTTTATAATTGGGTAGGTGTCATCAATTGATTTATTTATATTTTTTAGATTATGTGTTTCACTTGCTGACATAAACACCGAAGCCCGATCAATCCCAGCCTCCAATGCTAAGTCTAACCCTTTTACATTTGGTACCAGAGCTGAATAAGAAACATCTGGATTACGCATTATCCTTTTTCCCACTTCGCGAGCATCAGCTAATGCGGGAATCCATTTCGGATTAACAAAAGAGGTATACTCAATTTCCTTCACTCCAGATTCAGACAGCATATTAATCCAAGCAACTTTGTCAGCAGTGTCTATCCATGTCTTTTCATTCTGTAAGCCATCACGAGGTCCAACTTCTTTAATCTGCACATATTGGGGGAGATTCGACATGTATAACCCTCCTAGCTTTATGATATTAACGATTCATACTGGATAATAACCTCTTATAGTTTATGAGCAAAGGAACGCACCCGTGCGAATGATCTTTTAATTAGAAAAACAGCAATGATTTCGGTTTCATTTTTATTAGAATTCAACGTGATCTTGCATTCATAATATATTATATTCAATATGGTTTAGTATGATTCAACTTTGTTGAATACAGTATATAATAAATATTCTAACAATGTCAAAGGTATTGAGAAAAATAATAAAAACCTCGGAGTTACTTTGCTTGTAAAGTAACTCCGAGGTTTTATATTTCCTTCGATGAGATTGGTAAAAAAAGCTTAATTCCACGTTTATTAAATGGCAATAATTTGCTATCAGCGACTAAGTGGCTTATGTATCCCGCAAGTCCTGTATAGAAAATCCCTTCAATTCCTAAAGAAACCTCTAAATTTGAAACAATAATCCCAAAGAAAATTACTCCTAGTATTGAATGAGTATAACTCCGATGTGCGACAAAGGATGCCACTAAGATATAAATTCCAAGTAGCAGCAACCACATCTCTTGATGGGAAATACCACCTGCAAGTACACCAATCCCCGTGATAGTTAGCATATGCCTCTGCTTAATAAACGACGATCCTATCATCATTGCTAGTCCAATAGCAATGCCGAGATAACGGTCTGTTGCAGTACCTTCATAGATACTATAAACAATCATCAGCATCCCAATTAACAGGGCTGCGGACTGAATCACCTTATGTGATAAGGTGATTTTATTTCGAAGCTTACCATCAATATCAAGGTCTGGGATCAACCCCGAAATGCCCCCTATTCCAACTAATAAAATAGTGGCAGCTGGTGAAGATTGATAATTATTTGCCACAACAAACCCTGCCGCCGCACCAATTGCAACATGTGCTGTTCCATTCATATTAAAATACCACCCTCGAACCATATTTTGTGGTATTTTCATAAACACCGAGCTCTATTTTACTACAAAAAGTTAATTATGTGGACAAAATAAGTAATTCTATTATGATTGATGTATTGTTTATGAATACTAAAATCATAACAAAGTAACAAATATTAAACATTGCCCTCGATATATTTTCGTATTCATTAATACTTATAACGGCGTGGGTTTAACACTCTCTATAATTTGCTTATATATGTTTTAATGAAAGAAACTTGTCAGAAGGTGAGCAGCCTTAGATTAGCTTTGTGATGTAAAGAAGTCTATACTATATAAAATGTTTCATCGAAAATACACTAAAATGGAAAGGCAATAAGCCCTGCAGGAGGAATAACTAATGACAAAAAAACTCATTCTAGCCTCATCGTCACCAAGAAGAAAGGAACTATTAAAGCAGGTGAAAATTCCTTTTGCTTTCCGTAAACAGGACATAGATGAATCACTTATCAATACTAGCGATCCATTAGAAAAAGTACAACAATTATCTCTCCTAAAAGGGAATGTTCCGATTGAACATAAGGACGAAGTAATCTTATCTGCTGACACGGTTGTTTCTTACAATCAAAAGATATTTGAGAAACCCAAGAATAAAGAAGATGCAATACAAATGCTTACTGCATTAAGCGGAGACGTACACGAGGTTTATACTGGTGTCATGATTCGTTCAGTTGATAACGAAATTGTTTTTGCTGAACGAACAAAGGTTGAATTCTGGCCGTTAACCAAAGATGAAATTGAATGGTATATATCCACAAATGAGCCGTACGATAAAGCAGGTGCCTACGGAATTCAAGGTATTGGTGCTATGTTCGTTAAACAAATTATTGGCGATTACTACAATGTCATGGGGTTACCTATTTCCCGTGTAGTTAGAGAGCTTAGAAAATTTGGAGTGTATCCGGAAGAATCATTTATAAAAGGTAATAATTGAGTCGAAATCAAAGCCCCTATTTAATTTAGGTACTTGGATTTTATTTAACGTTATTTCAACAATTAAATCTTTTTATCTATTATACGATCACTCACTAATTACCTAGAGCCATCTCATAACATACAACAGGATATACTTGTTATAATTATTTTATAGGTATTGCACACCAATTCAGTTATTGCTTGAAACTTAAGGTTAGCTATTATCTACATACTTCCCATAATCTGGAACAGCAATTTCATCAAACTCTCTCACTAACTTTTGAAGCCCCTTCGAAAGTGTTTCGCCTGATACAGGCCTTCCATGGCCTGGTATGACAATATTCGGTTTTAAGTCCTGCAATTTTTCAACAGACTTCCTAGCTGCATTCCAATCTATTGTAAAATATCTTGGTGGTCCATTTATTTCCATTTCCTGTGTAACAACCTTGTAGAGTGAATCTTGTTTGACTGTAACGAAGGCATCTCCAGCAATAAGGACTCCATCTTCATCTCGAAATAATGATATATGCCCTGGTGAATGACCAGGTGTATGTACCCAACGGAAATCTGACAAATATGGCACACTTCCATCCGCAGGCAATACTTGTACATGGTCACCTAGGTTGATTGACTCATTCGGAAACAGCTGAGACATTTTTGCTATTAATCCACCTTCCACGCTAGCATCCGGCTCTGCATAACTCATTTTCCCAGTCAAATAAGGCATTTCTAGCTCATGAGCAAATACAGGAACTTCCCATTTTTTTACTAACTCAATAATAGCTCCAACATGATCAAAATGACCATGTGTTAAAATAATTGCTTTAGGACTGCTATTAGTCCCGAAATGTTCTTCAACAACAGAAATAATTTTATCTGCCGATTTTGGCATCCCAGTATCAACTAAAACAAAATCCTTAGTATTCGGATTACCAACTATGCATATATTAACAATTTGAATCGTATGACAAAGTATATCTGGCAATACCTCCAAGCTACGACCACTTCCTATTGATGTAGCTGGAATATATTTATAATCTTCACCATAAAAAATATCCTTGTCCATTTTCAAACCTCCTCAATGTTATATTTGACCTTATAGAGATATATTCCCTATAATTCAACGACATATTCGAGAATCGAGTAAATTATTAAAAGAATTGTTTTTTCACTGAATGGATAAACCTTATAGTAATTTATTGTTAAGAAAATTCCCTTCTATAGAGTTATAGCTCCATATAGAGTTAGTAAACCAGTACAGAAAGATCAATTAAAAGGCGGGATTTAGATGTTCAAGGATCCCGTTATTTTGTTATGATTCCTATTGCTAACGACCTCTCCCCTGTCATAGATCTATATAATGAATATTTTCTTAAGTATAAAGTTTTAGTTAAATATTGTAATTTAATAAAGCGAATATTACGGATACCATCTTTTTCTACAAGTAATCCAATTACAGAATAATGTTTTTATAAAGCATACGTAAAAAAAATTAGAATACTAATTACATAAGAAGCAATAAAATAATCATCGACTTAATACAATATGGGGGGCGTGTGTTTTGGAAAATACTTCCTTTAATAATTTACAAATGCTGGAGCAGTCTGGAGTTGATATTTTACATTCTCAATTAACCTCCATGCAGACCTGGAATGGCAATGTTTGTGGAGTAGAAATAAAAAAGTTTGGTAGAGCAACTGCTTTTTTAGTAAAAGAAATCCCTGATCCATTATTTAATTCTGTGAAAGGAATACATGAAGAAGATAAAGAATTTATAGATGAAATCATTCAATTTTATGAAGAAAAAGAAGTTCCGACAGTATTGGAAATCATTCCATCCTTTGTTACCTTAGAATTATTAATGACATTATACCAAAAAGGTTTTTTTCATTCAGGTTTCAGGACAGTGCTATATGCTCCGTTGACTGACAATATGGACATAGAGAGCCAAGGTACTAGTCCGAATGTTTCTATACGCCAGCTCAAAAAAGATGAGTTTGACATATTTGGTCAACTTTATGCTGAAGGGTTTCAATTACCTGATTCATATAGGAACCATATAGCACAAAGAAATGAAATTCTATTTGATAAAGAGGGATGGCATTTTTATCTTGCTAGTGTTGGTAATGAGCCAGCAGGAATCGGTGTTTTATTCACCAAAGATGTGGTTGCAACATTAGCTGTAGCAACCACCATTCCGAAATTTCAAAACCTAGGCATCCAAAAATTACTAATACAGCAACGGTTCACAGAAGCAAGAAAAATGAACTGCAAATACATAGCGAGTCAAACGGGAGTTGGTTCTACTAGTCAGCTAAATATGGAAAAGATGGGGATGAGGATAGCCTATACAAAAGCAGTATGGACTAGACAAACTGTATCTAATTAATTCTCATTCATAAAAAATAATACTCCAACATAGCTATGTTGGAGTATTAATGTTCTGTTTAGATTGCTTGTATAGATTAAGATTAAAAAACTCTTTTCTTCCCTCGATCTTCTTTCAGAATCTCAACAGCCTCTCTAAAGCGTTGAGAATGAACAATTTCTCTCTCGCGAAGGAATTTTAATCCATCATTTAAATCTGGATCATCTGACATATCAATAATCCACTGATAGGTAGCCCTTGCTTTTTCCTCTGCAGCAATGTCTTCATATAAATCAGCAATTGGATCTCCTTTTGCTTGAATGTAGGTTGCGGTAAATGGTACACCTGCAGCATTATGATAAAAGAGCGCCTTATCATGATTGACATAGTGGTCTCCAATACCCGCTGCTTTTAGCTGCTCTGGAGTTGCATCCTTGGTAAGTTTATAAACCATGGTCGCAATCATTTCAAGATGAGCAAATTCTTCCGTGCCTATATCATTTAAAATACCAACAACTTTATCTGGAATGGTGTAACGTTGATTTAAATATCTGAGTGCAGCAGCTAACTCTCCATCTGCACCGCCATATTGTTCAATAAGAAATTTTGCCAGCATTGGATTACAGGTACTTACTCTCACAGGATATTGAAGCTTCTTTTCATAGTACCACATTACCTGTACCTCCCATCATTCACGCGCAGTTTGATCGTACTAAACTTGCCAAGGCCAAGGCGTATCTCCCCAATTAAAGGGAAAATCTGAGAAGCTTCTCCCAAAGTGCATAAGCGGGCCAAATTTTTGTTCAAATTGAATTTTTAGCTGCATACTTTTCTCAGAAAAATCATTAAATTGTTCAATGGCTGCGTAATCGTCTGGATGTGTATCTAAATATAGATTTAACTCCAAGACGACAAAGTCAATTGCCTGAATTTCTTCAAGCATTTGGTAAAATTCCGGAGGCATCTTCTTACTCAATTTGATTCCCCCTTTTATTTGGATCAGGATAAGGGCTTACCAGAATCGGCCAAAGTGTTCCATGGAACAATGCATCTCTCGGATTCTCGAATTGAGGCAGTCCAGGCGGCTGGAAGCCTAAATACAGTTGAGGTGGGGTATTAAAACTTTTAACTTCAATCGGTTCACATGGATCAAATGGACTGATAAAAGGGTGCCAATATTTATATTCGGTAGACATAAAATCCTCCCTTCATGGGTCATATATCATTTAATGTATATGTTAGACGTTTTGTCCAAATTCCTTTATAAGTTGAAAGCTTTTTGGCACTTAGGTAATAACTACAATCGTTTATGCGTGGTCCTAAACAAAGAAAAACAGGAAAAACCTATTCAACGGTTTTTCCTGTTTTTTTATTATGCTTAATTATTATTGTCTATTTTAGCATTTTTATAACCATAGAAGAGGTATATTGCAAATCCAATAATTAGCCAGATTAAAAAACGGGCAATGGTGAATAGTGGAAGACTAAAGATTAATGCAAGTGATCCTCCAATACCAATGGTTCCAACTAGCCATAATGCTGGAACTTTAAATACTCTTGGCTCATCAGGCTTAGTGAAACGTAAAACAATAACACTTAGAATTGTTAAGGCAAAGGCAGTAAGTCCACCAATATTTGCTAATTCAGCTAATTCACCGATAGATGAGAACCCCGATAATAAAATTCCAGTACCTACAACGACCACAACAGGAAGTGTCGGAACTCCCCCTTTGTTTGAGCAACACGATCCAGGATGAAGCAGCGAACGTTCCCTATATCTCGTTTCACAATTTGCGACATAACCATGCGACTATTCTTATGCGAATGGGCGAAAATCTAAAAGTAATCAGTGAACGACTGGGACATGCACGAGTTGGTATCACATTGGATATCTACTAACACACAAACCAAGAAATACAGCGGCGATCGGCAGACAGATTCGACAATAATTTCTGGAATTAATGGACGTAAAAAACCGTTTGGAATCAATGGATGAGCTGACGTCCCAAACTGGGTTAGTGCAATATTTGTGCAATGTATAAATATACTTTTAAAAAAGCGTCAACCCCTTGATATACAAAGGATTGACACCTCTCTTAGTTAGTGATTCCGATTGGGCTCGAACCAACGACCTCTACCCTGTCAAATTAGTTTCTAAAATAAATTTGAATCAATTCAGTTAAAGAAGTGCGATTTAGAAGGGTTTTTGGGGCATTGGAAATCAGCTCAGTAAAATAAATTAATACCAGAAAAATAACTCTGTGACTTTTTGTGTGACTGATAGGTAAGTAAGTGGTCTGTATTACAAATTCTATATGATACATTATATAACAGTTAAACCTCTTCCATTTAAACAGATTAGGTCTTTACAAAAAACCTCCCTTCTAACAAATATATTTCTAGGAGTTCTTCATTAGAATTACATTCAAACTGTGTCGAATGTAATAGGCAACACAATAGGATGTTGGTGGTTTCTTGGGACTTAACGCTTTGAACAACATTTTCTTTATATTCAAATTAAGATATAAGCACCTAAAGCACCGATAGTTTAAGTACAATATTTCACAAAGTTATTATACCATATATTAGTAATTATCAGAAAACTAAACAATATCCTTGTCATTACAATATTAAAATCCGTCTAAATTTAGACGGATTTTATATGCCATTTTATCGGTCAATTATAATGTCATTTGAGGCGTGTTTTTTGAAAATGCACCTCAAAACGGAACCCTTTACTATCACAGAAGAGCTTTTTTCTCTAATTTATTATAATTTAACAACGTTTGTTGCTTGTGGTCCACGGTTACCTTCTTCAATATCGAAAGAAACTTGTTGACCTTCATCTAAGCTTTTGAAACCGTCGCCTTGAATTGCTGTGAAGTGTACGAATACATCCTCTCCACCTTCAACTTCGATGAAACCGAAACCTTTATCTGCGTTAAACCATTTTACTGTACCTGTGTTCATATAACATTCCTCCATTGTGCATAATATAAGTTTTTTCTTTGGTTGTTCTGCTATTGCAATTAATTTATTCATAATATACCCCGAATTACTCAAAAAAAAACATTCCTCTTTCTATATTAGACAGAAGGCCTTCTTGTTCAATTATTGCACCAGTTAGCACAACAAGAACTACTCTACTTTTTGTATTTTTAAACCGTGAATCTCACCAATTAGATTTCTGTAATAATCCGAACGAATTGAAAAACCTCCAAATTCTTCGTGGGTTGTACAGGAAAACCAAGCAAAATCATTCTTTATAAATGTTAAATCTTCAGGTAAATTTGGAGCTACCCAATCATATAAAGTATTCGCAAATTGTTGTAATAGTTTACACGTTTCTTTGTTTGACTCAGTTACATAAACCGTTGCTGATGGACCTTTTGTCATTGTATTTGCCCATTCTTTCGTTTTATAACTTTCTATGATATAAGGTTTAAAGTGTACAAGTATTTCCTGATTGTATTTAAGTTCTTTCCTGTTCACAAAATAGAACTTATCTGAATTATCACATAGAACTTTAGTTTCCAATAAATTTCATCCGCAGGGTTTTCAGTTAAGTCCCAGTATTCCATTTCGTCACCTACCTTCGTGCAGTAACCTGCCCCGATAGTTGAATAACTCCCTCTTCATAATATCATAATATTCCAAAAAATTTCCGAAAAAAGACGATCGTTTAGATGACCGCCTTGTTGAACTATTGCACCAGTTAGTTGAATAAAAAGGCTAATTTATGCAGGGTCTCTACATTCATATTCTTGATTTGGGTCATACTTTCTCACCTTGTAATCCTTTAAAAACCAATTATTATCTTCCCAACTTTTTTTACTGTCACTGTAAAAATATCGTGTGGTGGGCTATGTGCCCCAGAATATGTCATTCCTTCTAGGGTAGCTTCAAACATCCACGATCCTGGATGATGGAGCTTTTTAATGTCCACTACCTTTAAACATTGAAAAGCCTTATCATATGTAGTTCCATAAAATTCTTTAACTGCTACATACATTTGTGGTTGCAGGAGATCAATCACTGCATCTTCTAACAAATTTTCTCTTGTTGCTTCCGTTTTTGTTGGCTGGTTAGCATTGGCTGTTGTCGTTAACAAAAAGAGAAAGCAAAAGAAGAACAAAAAAATTCTTTTCAATTTTATCACCTACTGTTTTAGTAGGTATTTTTCCCAAATGAAGTAATTACATCCAACTCAATTACACTACTTAAATAGGCTAATATTGCAGCGAAGCACCAGTTTGTTTAAAAGACTCAAAAGTATTTAAAACTTTGGAGTTTTGACGAGAACATAATTTTTAGTCCACATTTGAGTAGTAGCAATTAATTTTGCTGCATCTTTTTCAAAGAACAAACCACTGCCATCTTTTTGTTTAAATTCCCATCCATTTGAAACAATCATTTGTTTAATATTTTCATCAGCAATCGAAATGCCTTTATTTTCACTACTTGTGATATACCAAATAGAATCGCCTTCTACTGCAAATTCAGCTATTTTACTATCCGATTCTTTTAGTATATCAATTGCATCTTTTGCTGATAAATTTTCTATTGGAAGAGAGGGATAGTATAATTTATTTACAAATATGAACACAGCAATAATAACTATTACAATACCAAGTATAAATCCAACCTTTTTCATCTAATTAGCCCCTTATTGGTTTCAAATCAAGATATTTTATAAATCCGTTTTTCAACTAACCTGCCCCTTTAGTACAATAGCTGCCGTTCGATTTCATCTTTAACTAATGCACCCGTTAGTTGAACAAGAACTACATTAATTCCTTACCCATAATTACATATGGCTGTTTCGAATTATTTTGATAAAAAGGCTCTTTTAGGACCTTCCATTGTAAGGACTCATATAGTGAACGTGCGGGTTTATTATCGATTTGGGTTGTTAATATGGCGGTCTTATTATCAACTTCTTCTAATAGTTTTGTAATTAACATATTACCAAAACCCTGTTTTCTAAATGATGGATTGACTGCTAATTCAACAAATTCGAAACAATCTTTTAGCCATTTATTATATTGTTCGGAATAAAACTCCTTTGCGAGCAACTCGTGATAATACTGTCCAGGTAATGAGGTATAACCATATGAAAAACCAATCAATTTATCTTCGTTAGACAGAATCACAAACCCTTGAAACCCCTCGTATAAGCTATGTTTCAAGATTCGTTCTTTTATTGAATGTTCCTCACTCTTCCAAACCTGTTTATAGAGTTCCGATACTTTATGTAAAACTTCTTTATTTGCTAATTCTAATACTTTTACCATCTTTCTCCCCCCTATGAACCTACCCATATAATCAAATAAATAGTTTTACGCATCGGGCTTTTCCCTCTTATTGTACTGGGATATAGATATTGCGTATCAAAATTATCGTTCAAATACGGATCATTATAGTAGTACAAAACACCCCCCTCCTAAAAAGGTATTTATTAACAATATAGTTAGATACCTATTTATGAGCATGGTCTTCTAAAAGCTGATCCATCTTCATACATGGACTGGGAACTAAAATCCCCAATCAGAATAGCAGCACACATATAAATGGTTAAGGCTTTGTTCGATATGCCCATACACCACCAATGGTTGCAAACAATACTTGAATGACACTGTGCCCGAAACTTCATGCGCCGTAAATGTGGATAGCCCTATCATTGCAGGGACATATAATTTCATCGGATAATAATGATTGTTCCACCTATCCCAACCATTCCAAAGATGAAGGAACCAACAAATTTTATTCTTCTGGAAAGGAAACAAAAAATAGACGAGAAAAACCCCATGCAGATATGGAACTAAAATCCGATGATGTAGCATAATTACTTTTTCGGGAGTTATTTTTTGCTAGTTAAGTAAATAATACAGAGTAATCCGATTAGTCAGAACGGGGAGAATAGAAAAACTTTCCGCCCGTTCCACATGAACGTATACCTATAAACTTGCATATAGTACTTCAAAGACTTCTTAAGGATGAGTATGATGCACATTACGATTAACCTATATAATTTTAAAGTTAATAATATTTCGGGTAATGGCTCGATAACAATAGGTGAAGCGCTCCATAATAGTCATACTTCCAAAATTAAATCTCAGGGGGTAAATTCATCTTATGGTGATTTATCAAACAATGAAGCAATGATGGAAAATATTTATATTGATCCAGATGTAAATGATCAAACAGATATCGGAAATGCTGATTCAGCTTATGTAGGGATTCCATCCCTAAATCTTGGAGAATTTTAATAAAAGGAGAATTCGAATGCCTTATCAGATAAACATTCTAGGTATTAAAGTTAATGGTATGACACAAAATGGGAATCTAGATATTGGGCCAACTGTTCATAACAGCCATACCTCTAATACTAAATTATTTGGTACTAACTTTTCTTTGGGAGATTTGGCTGCAATTAATTCACAGTTAAATACAGGTATTGTTGATTCAGATGTTAGTGATCAAGATCAAATCGCAAACCCATCACTGCCAATTGTTGGTCAGGTCTAAGCGGATATTAGTGGGGTGATGTTATGGATGTGGAGAAAGTAAAAAAGTGGGTTGACTTTACGCATAACTTCCAAAAAAGCGGATTATGGCCTAATATGAATGATAATTATCCACCAGAAAAATTCTTCAAAAGAGAAGAAAAGAAAGATTCCGTAGTTTTAAAGAAAGAAACAGATTATCCTAAAATCGATGTTTATAAAGATGGTACGCATATTTACATTTTCATTGAAGCTCCTGGAATAGACCCGAAAGCTATTCACATATCTTTACAGTCAAAACATCAATTAATCATTAAGGGAACGGTTCAGCAACCATCGCTTTCACCAGAAACAGCCATCAACACAGAACGATATTATGGAGACTTTGAACGAACCATCCAACTCCCTGAACCAACCGAACCACAACTAATTCAACTAGGTTTATACCATGGAGTGATTCAAATAATATATCCACGCTTGAACGAAATAACACCATTACAATTCAGCTGGTAAGGTACCTATGCCATGCTCTCTTACAGGAACGCTATTTCACTGTTCTTTAAATCATTAAAAATAAAAGACTGACTCAAAAGATTATGATTTATAATTTTTTGAGTCAGTCTTTACAGTAGAATTATAGATCCACTACCTTCTGATGCATATTTTGTTCAATAACCCTTTCATACTCTGGATTCTATCACAGCTATTCCACAAGCATTTGCTTCTACACTACATTACAAAACATATCGGTGGTTGAAGGAAAAAAACAGATCAGAAGAAGCATATAATTCAGCTAACGCTTCTCCTATAACCCGTATATTTAGTTTTCCCCTGACTGAAAATACAATCCTTATTTAAGAAACGCATCCGTTCGCTCAAGAAGGAATTTAACATCATTTAATACTTCTTCAATATATTCCTTCAATTCCTCTTTTACTTCTTCCAATGATTCATCAAGTAGTTCACCGATAATCCTACTTCCTGGAATGTTCTTTGAAATTGGCATACCTAACAGGGAACGTTCGCATTCCCATATTTTAATTATATGTAAATCAATAAGTTCACCGTTTTTATCAGCAATCCCTATTGAAACAGAGGAACTGTAATCTGGCTTAAAAGGGTTATTGCCTTCTTTATTAAACCCAGCATCAAAATCTAAGTTTTTCTTAGCAAAAACAGACTTATTTTCTTTTAACAATTTTTCCATATGGTCTTTTAATGCAATTTCTGTAATTCTAATATTTTCCTCTAATTCTGCGTTGAAATCCTTTTGTTGATATTTATTGATATTTCATTATAAATCACTTCCTTTCAAAAGGATAAATTTAAAATACGCCAAATTACTTTATACTCCTTCTTGAACTA
Organism: Oceanobacillus zhaokaii; assembly: GCF_003352005.1. Taxonomy (GTDB): domain Bacteria; phylum Bacillota; class Bacilli; order Bacillales; family Amphibacillaceae; genus Oceanobacillus; species Oceanobacillus zhaokaii. The sequence continues at coordinate 1,541,785 of NZ_CP024848.1, read as the reverse complement.
ACCTGCCCCGTAAGAAAAAGAAGAATGTCACATTGACGATCTCCTTGTTTAAGTAAAGCACCGGTCAATCGGTGTATATATGAGTTGTTTATTTTATATTCTTTCTTAAATTTCTGTTAGTGAACCAGCAGGATCCCTAAAAAATGAGCCACCTTAATACCCCATTCCTTTTGTCCAGCCGGTTTAGTAATAAACTCTACTTTATTTTTTAATTCTTGATATGTCTCTTCCACATTTTTTACTTAAAGATTAAAGCTGTTTTATCAGCCTTTTCAATATTAGTAGAATATTCTTCACCAATAGCTTCAACCATCTGTTTACGATCAAAAATACCTAAAGTAGCACCTCTAAATTTGAAATCAACATAACTAGAGTTTTCATCTCCCCAAGTAACATCGAATCCCAATATATCTCTGTAAAATAGAAAACATTCTTTATAATTGTCTACAAGAAACCGAGTGTGAGTCAATTCCATCAAAAATACCTCCTCTTGTATTCTACTTTTCAGCAAAAGAAGGCTGTTATTATTAGTGAGATTATCCTTATTATATTAAAGCACCAGTTAGCACAATAACGTTACACTGTCTTACCGCCTTGAAATTGCTTGGTAAATATTATCTGTAATTTTAGATACCGATAGCGAACCATCCACAATGATGTCCGAATTCGGTTTAATCGACTTTAGCATTTCAAGATAGCCCCGTCTTCCATCCGATACGTAGTTTTCCATTTCAATCAAGATACTTTCATTAGAACTATTTTTGAAATCTCCTATTACTCGACGTGCCATTGCAATATCCAATGGAGTATCAATATAAACAGCAAAGTCAATCAAGTTATTAATTTTAGAGTGTTTATAAGCAAATGGAAAATCAAGCACAATGTAGTCTAAAGGTTCAGCAAGTAACGATACTATATCTTTAATTAACGGAGCCAAGTTCCATTCGTCATAATTAGCTCCATTGTCAACCCATTCAATAATGTCATTTGGACCATCAAAATTGTAGTCATCAAAAAAAAGTGTTTTGGAATTAAGTAATCTTTCGTTTAAATACTTCGCAATGGTTGTTTTCCCTCCACCCGAGACTCCAGCAATGGAAATAACAAGTGGTACCTTTCCTTTTTTCATAACATTCGCCCCTACTTTCAAATGTTCTTCTTCCACTAACGCATCATTTAACACAAAAAAGATTAAAATAACCTAATTTATTCGTCGTTCCCTTTGTGAATCCATATCATAAATTATTATGTATGACTCACTTTCATAGAGTAAATCATTCCTTTGACTCCTTTATTAAAGGAGTCAATTTATTTGCCAACGTATATTTTTATACATAGTCCTAAAATCAATCTAAAGGCTTGATTCATTCGTCCCTTCCCTTTTTGAATACGTAACATATATTATTAGTGTGAGAACTGACATCACTTTCATTTTCTTTTAATAGATATATCATCCTTGTGACTCCTTTAATAAAGGAGTCCGTTTTTTTTATCATAAATCGATTTAATAAAAAATTCATCAACTCTTGAGTTATGAAACCGTTCCTTTTAACGAAACTTAAAAAAAGCCGACATTTTAGATCGACTTTTAACTTTTCCTTCTCAAACTAAAGCACCCGTTTGTTGAATAAGGTAATCATCTATCTTTCACATTCGCCTCAAATTTTTTATATAAGTTCCAAAACATATTTAGTCCATAGCCAAAAGCGATAGAGCAAAAAATAATTGTAAATAAGGATAACTCACTGGTAAAATCTATTGACCAAAAAACTAAGAATATGATTAAACAACAGATAATAAGTCTAAAAAAATTGCTCATTATCATCTCTCCTTTATTTTCAATGTCATATTAATTCTGTTCATTAAATTGGATAGACAAGAAGTATTATTGCTCTTGCAGTAAAGCACCCGTTAGTTTAAGTGAAAATGTTCACAATTAGGAAACAATTTTATATCAAAATAGAGCCTTGTTTATTCACTGTTTACTTATCTAATTTCGGAATGTCCTTAGTATAAACTCCTGCATCAAAGATAACCTATCTTTGTGGAGGTGCTAAACATTGGGTCAAAAATTTGAAATAAACCTTATAAAATTCCTTTATTTCTTTGGTATTAGTTCTTTTATATACTTAATAAAAAAACCACTTGCAAAGGACTGGCTCCTTGTTTTCTTTATAAAAAAGTTACTATGCATCATTGGTCGCTAATCTGGTTGTAAAAAGAGGCTATGTTCAATATCCCACCCGATTTCCAAAACAAGTTAAAACAAGCGTGTTGTTTGATTACATACTTTTCCCAATTACTTGTGTCTTTTATAATCAACTAACTAACGATTCCCGCATCATTCAGTGCCTTTAAAAGTTCTGTATTTCAGTATACCTATGACTATTGCTGAGCTATGGTTAGAAAAAAATACATGTATTATTAAATATAAAAATGGATGGAATTGGACAACTACTTTTTATTCTCTCTCTTTTTCCTTATTATTGGTTAGATTTACAATGTCTGTTATAAGACGTATCTTCAATAATAAATACGATTTATCTTAGATCGAGGTTGTTAATCAACAATAAGAGTCAAAAAGAATATAGGAATATTTGAAGAATGATTAAATCTGCATATTTGTTTCAATTATTCACATTTTTTCTCTACATTAACTTAAATATCCTACTGATTTTCTGTTAATAAGCACCGAAAACGGTCGTTTATGGATATAAAACACTCAAAACATAAAAAGCCCTGATTTTTCTGCTTAGCATAGAAAAATCAGCTTGTCGGCAGGACCCCAATAATAGACACTTTTAAGTAGATACAGCTTTAAGTTTTCATTTTCTTTTCCTAAGTTGTATGGGTTAACCCTATGCCCTTATAAAATATATCGAATATTTATTAGCGATACCTTATGAATGAATTTTCACTACATTATGATTAATCCAGCCATTTAATCAGCGTTTTTCCTACCTCTTAAAAAAACTATTAAAGAATGATTCATTATATATTTGGAATAATACCTTTGTGTATAGTTAGTCAAAAAGGAGGGAACCAAAATGGATATTCAAAAATTAGCTGATCATGAGTCATTGGATCTACATGAAGTTATTAATTTTAAAACCCTATGCTTAGCGAAATCAAAACTAATGCAAGGACTGGTATTTGATCATGATTTGAGAGCATTAATGCAAAAAGATGTTGAACAATCCATGCAAGCGCTTGGAGAATTACAGGCAATTTATCAACGCGCACCTTTTGAAGCTCCAGTTCCTCAAAACCGGCCAACACCAATAATAAATTGAAAAGGAGGCAAATTCATTGAACCAGGACTATTTAGACCCTATAAACGCGCTACACGTACCAGAGCTAGCAGATACCACATTTGCGATGGATTTACTTCTTCGTGCCAAAGAAGGTGTGCGCAATATTGCTGTCGCATTAACGGAGTCTGCATCACCTGATGTTAGAACCCTCTTACGAAACCAGTTAATGCAAGCTATTGCCATGCACCAAGAAATTACAGAACTAATGATTAATAAAAAATGGTTCCATCCATACGAACTAAGTGAACAGTATAAACTAGATCAACTCTCTGCCAACAATACATTGATGATTGGCAAAATGAATCTATTCCCTGTTGAGACCAATAGAAAAGGTATGTTTGACCGGACACCTGATGATCACTAACACTGGAGGCTGTATAGCATGAAGGCAGTAACGTATCAAGGTATTAAAAATGTTGTAGTCAAAGAAGTTCCAGATCCAAAGATTGAAAAGCCAGATGACATGATTATTAAAGTAACGAGTACAGCTATATGTGGGTCTGATTTACATTTAATTCATGGCATGATTCCTAACCTGCAAGAAAACTATGTGATTGGTCATGAACCAATGGGAATCGTCGAAGAAGTTGGTCCAGGTGTGACTAAACTAAAAAAGGGAGATCGAGTAATTATTCCCTTTAATATAGCATGCGGTGAATGCTTTTTTTGTAAAAACCATTTGGAAAGCCAATGTGATAATTCTAATGATAATGGTGATATGGGTGCCTATTTCGGATATTCTGGTACGACGGGGGGCTATCCAGGTGGGCAAGCTGAATATTTAAGAGTGCCATTTGCCAACTTTACTCATTTCAAAATTCCAGAGACTTGTGAAGAACCAGATGAAAAGTTAACAGTTATTGCCGATGCAATGACTACTGGTTTTTGGAGTGTTGACAATGCAGGCGTAAAGGATGGAGATACAGTTATTGTTCTTGGCTGTGGTCCGGTTGGTCTTTTTGCTCAAAAATTCTGTTGGCTAAAAGGAGCAAAGCGTGTCATTGCCGTAGATTATGTAGACTATCGTTTGCAACACGCCAAACGTACCAACAAAGTTGAAATTGTAAATTTCGAACACTTTGAAAATGTGGGAATGCATTTAAAAGAAATGACGAATGGCGGCGCTGATGTTGTCATTGATGCAGTTGGTATGGACGGTAAAATGACTGATATAGAGTTCCTTGCTAGCGGAATGAAACTTCAAGGGGGAGCGTTTAGCGCGTTTATCATCGCTTCACAGGCAGTTCGAAAAGGCGGAAACATCCAGGTCACAGGCGTTTATGGTGGAAGATATAATGGATTCCCAATGGGTGATATTATGAACCGAAACGTCAATATACGCACTGGGCAAGCACCTGTGATTCATTATATGCCATATATGTTTGAATTAGTTTCGACCGGAAAAATTGATCCAGGAGATGTCGTAAGTCATGTACTTCCACTTAGTGAGGCAAAGCGTGGCTATGAGATTTTTGACACAAAAATGGATGATTGTATAAAAGTCGTGTTGAAACCTTGAGGAAGGAGGTAAAAAAAATGAACTACGCCTTACATGAAGTTCTTGAGGTCCATGAGATGGCTGCATTTAAGACCACTTGTTTAACTAAATCCAAAACGATGAAAGCATTAGTTACAGATCAGTTATTAAAAGATATTATGCAGCAAGACATTGATGTATCTACGCGACAATTACAAGAATATGCTTCTATCCTTTCCAACGCTAAGAAGTAAATTAGGAGATGAATAAACATGAATCCAATCATTGAAACTTTAACTGGCATGGACGCACTATCGGATCAGGTCGTTGCAATGGATCTACTCATTTCAGCTAAAAGTGGAATTAGAAATTATGCCATGGCAGTTACGGAGGCAGGAACACCGGAAATTAAAGAAATGCTCACTCGCCATTTAGTGGAAGCTCTTGATATGCATGAACAAATATCCGCATATATGGTAGAAAAAGGATGGTACCATGCTTGGGATACAAACGAACAGATCAGTTTGGATTTAAATAATATCAATACAGCATTGAACTTACCGACATTATAAAAATTTCCAGGAACAGTTTAACACTCACCAAATAAACTGTTCCTATTAAACCATTTTGAGTTTATTTGGCAGAAGTAAATAAAGTTAATACTTCTTGCTTACTCGTGTTTGTTTTACACTATATAATGAAAACAATTAATTAACTATTTTTATTATGAAAAGGTCGGAGTAGGAAATTCATCAATTTTGATACGAAGTAAACTATAAGGTTTCTGTCGTAAGTCTTTTCCATAATGAAATCTAGGCTGTCGATGTAATTGGTTAACAATGACATACAAATATTGATCCGGACCAATTGAAAAAGTATCCGGCCACAAAATTCTCGGATCATGTGCGATAGTTTCCATTATGCCATTTGGCAATATCTTACGGATACTGTTGTTTTCATAATCTCCAGCATAAACAGTTCCCTTTGCATCGGTGATCATTCCATCAGACGCACCTTTTTCTCCCCAATACTCCACATGATAAGGTAAATCCATGTCCGGTATCGTTCTGTCTCTCAGGGCTTCTGTTGAGATCGAGAACAAATGACGACTGGTTAGTGGAGCAAAAAATAATATCTTTCCATCGGGAGAAATCGCAAGACTATCAGACGCCAATCTAAATGGAGAAGTTGAACCGTCTTTGTTTCGATTCATTAAAATTTGACCTTCTACTTTCGGTAAAAAATAGGGATCGGGTGAAGTTGAATTTGCCCCATTTAACCGTCTAAACGCGTTTCCATTTGATAAATCTACGACGATAATAGCTCCTGGTCCTCTTGAAGAAGAATCCGTTATATAGGCATAACCTGCTTTTCCAACACGAAAATCAAAACGGACATCATTCAGATAAGTTGTAGGCAGGACAACATCTTCTGTAAAGGTATATACTTTTCTTATTGTATTGGTTTCTAAATCAACAGCGACTAATTTTGCCCCCCCTTCAATAGGTTCAGAAAAATTGGGTGCCGCTGTATCTAATATCCAAAGCGTTCCCCTTCCATCAGCAACTACACTTTGGACACTGATGAAAGTCATTGTGATATTCTCGGGGTTAACCAAATTGGTTTGTAAATTAGGATAAGGCTGCAATTTATCCTCAACAATTTCTGTCACCGTAAATTTAACATCGTCTCCCCATTTCGGAAAGCAAATGAAAATACGACCGGTTTCTGAAACAGTAACACCTGTAGGCATAGCCCCATAAAATGCATAAACTAGTTCTAAATTACCGAAATATTTTTCACTAGGTAACATAGGTTTCATAATATCCTCCTCAAGCATTCAAACGGGATATCTCATATATATGATTTATATTTTTTCTAGTGCATGTTTCTTAATAAGTTTTTCTATACGAAAAGATGATTGAATTGATTGTTTTCGAAATTTAATAAATCTGTCAGAAGAAAGGAAACATTTTAATTTAAAGGTCTCCAGATGAAGTAGAATTCAATTAGCAGGTAGCGAAGTTCAATATTCCCGAATCAACGTTAAGCTGTTATAAATAAAAATTAGGAAAATTCGCTTTTTTTCTTTGTGAAGAAATGTACTTAAGCTAAACTGCCCCGTTAGCCATTCATGAAGCGCAAAAACCTGCGCTTCACCACAGAGAATGAATGTTTGTTTCTATGTCTATAATGACTTTTGGGTACATTCACAACAATCTTGTCTCAGCATTTAAAAAAATCATAAAATGCTGGGTCTAGTTTGTTTTTGTCTTTTTTAGGATTTTCGGATGTAAACTTCCATGGTAGTTTAAGTACATTTCTTCACAATCTCATAATTAAGTGTACCACATAAAATATCTGAAATTTAATAAAATACATAAATAAAATTGATTTAAACAGGTGTTTTTCTTTGCCTTTTACAAGAACAAATATTCTATTTTCAAAAACTGTCATCAGAGTGTCATCAAAATTATTTTAAACAATAAAAAAACGCTCAATCCCTTATAGGACAAGCGTTTTAATAAATGATTCCGATTGGGCTCGAACCAACGACCTCTACCCTGTCAAGGTAGCGCTCTCCCAGCTGAGCTACGGAATCGTATGGAATAATTGGTAACTATTACTATAATCGCTTTAGCCAATTCTGTCAACATCAAAATATCTCCTCGTAAAATTTCCAAGCGTTTACTCCTTCTCTCGGGACCTCTAACCCCTACCCAACTATTTACTTCGCCCCTCGAAATACTAAACTAGCGAAAATTCCGCCATCCCATTATAATAATAACAAAACTGCATTATTTTATTATGGAGGGTCAATGTGAGAAATGTCCTATCATTTTTAAAACCGTATAAATTCCCCGCAGTATTTGCATTTTTATTGATGCTTACTGAATTAGCCATTGAACTTCTTCTCCCATTATTCCTTGGAAAGATGATTAATGATGGGGTACTGAATCAAGATATAAGTAATATTGTGATGTGGGGATGCATTATGCTTGGCCTGGCTATCCTTTCACTCGCGATTGGTGTAACAAATTCATTCTATTCATCGCATGTAAGCTTTGCATTTGGATATGATCTAAGACAAAAATTATTTGAGAAAATTCAATCATTCTCTTATAAAAATATGAATCAATACCCAACTTCTGCACTCGTGACACGTTTTACCAACGATGTGCGTCAAATTCAAAATACAGTATTCATGTCTCTTAGAATCATGGCAAAGGCACCATTAACTGTTATCGGTGGTGTGACGATGGCATTTATTGTAAACGCTCGACTAGCACTCATATTTCTAGTAACGGTACCTCTATTAATCGTTTTCCTATTATGGATTATGAAGTATGCAAGTAAAATGTTTATGAAATTGCAGCATAATGTGGATAATGTCAATCGCGTGATGCAAGAAAATCTAGTTGGCATGCGTTTAATTAAAGCATTTATGAGACGTGATTACGAGGAATCTAGATTTGATGAAGTAAATGAGAATTTGGCAAACACAACAAAAACAACTTTCCGAATGATAGAAGCTTCCATGCCGGTTTTACTCTTTGTAATGAACGTAAGTCTAATTATTATCTTATGGTTTGGTAATGCACAAATTGGCACAGGGCAAACGGATGTTGGTCAGGTTGTCACAATTGTAAATTATGCATTAAGAGTAGCAATGTCAATATCCATGTTTTCCTTTATCATAATGATTATTTCCCGAACAAAGGCATCTGCTGAAAGAATTGATGAGGTTTTAACTGTTACAGTTGATTTAAGCGACATGCCAGAAGCAAATCCAAATTTATCTGTTATGAAGGGAAAAATAGAATACAACAGGGTTTCCTTTTCCTATCCTGATACAGATAAATCGGTGCTGAGAAATATTTCTTTCGTATTAAATCCCGGCGAAACATTAGCCATAATGGGTGCGACAGGTTCTGGAAAGACTTCCCTCTTCCAGCTTATTCCAAGACTTTATAATCCGACAGAGGGTCAAATACTTGTAGATGATCAACCGATAACCACTTATCAATTGGATCAGCTTCGCGGAAGTATTGGTTATGTTCCGCAAAGTCCATTATTATTTACCGGTTCAATCAAAGATAATATTGCTTGGGGGAAAACGAATGCTACAAAAGAAGAAGTTATTCAAGCTGCAAAGGATGCACAAATCCATGAAACGATTATGGATTTACAAGATCAGTATGATACAAAAGTTGGTCAAAAAGGAGTTAATCTCTCGGGCGGGCAGAAGCAAAGGATTTCGATTGCCCGTGCGTTTGTCCGTAAACCAAGAATATTAATGCTTGATGACAGTACAAGTGCTCTTGATTTAGCAACGGAGGCAAAGCTCCTTAAAGCAATCCAAACCTACCAATGCACGACATTGATTATTACTCAAAAGATTTCAACAGCTAGTACTGCCGACCGCATTGTATTACTAGACGCTGGTGAGATTCTAGCAGTCGGCACACATGAGGAATTATTAGCCTCCTCTTCACTTTATAAGCAAATAGTTGAATCTCAATTTGGAAAGGAGTATGCACATGTCGAATAACGAATTAAAGGCACCTTTTCAATATAAAAAGATTCCAATCGATCAACATTCTATAAAAGATAAGAAGAAAGCAAAGAATACGACTGAAACGCTAATGCGAATTTGGTCCTATCTAGCTAGAGAAAAAGGGAAATTATCACTCGTCATTCTTATGGTCACCATCAGTGCAGTTCTTAGTTTATTAGGCCCGTATCTAGTTGGTACCGCTATTGATGAGTTTATTGTAACGCAGGAATTATCTGGATTTGGTATGTTACTCATTAGCTTGCTATTCATTTATCTCTTTCAATCTTTATCCTTATTTTTACAAAACTATTGGATGATTGGAATTGCTCAGAATACTGTTTATGATTTACGAAAGGATTTATTCAAGCAATTTCACCGACTTCCAATCTCGTATTTTGATAAACGTCAGCATGGAAATTTGATGAGTCGCTTAACAAATGATATTGACAACGTGAATAACGTACTTAATTCATCAGTTATTCAAATTTTTTCTAGTGTCTTAACCTTAGTAGGGACTTTGGTTGTAATGCTGCTCCTCAGTCCTATTTTAACACTCGTTACAATGATTATTATTCCGTTGATGTATATTGCTACTAGATGGATTACAAAGCGTACTGGACCACTTTACAAAATGCAGCAAAATGATTTAGGCGAGATCAATGGTTATATTGAAGAGGTTTTATCTGGACAGCATGTTGTACAGGCCTATTCACAAGAAAAAAGAGTAATCCATCAATTCGAGCAGAAAAATAATCAGTTAAAGCAGACAGGATTCTGGGCCCAAAATATAGCTGGGTTTATCCCAAAAGTTATGAACACATTAAACTTTTTAAGCTTTGGATTAATCGCTCTAGTTGGTGGGATTCTGTCGATAAACACCTCCCTTGTAACAGTTGGGATAATTGTCATTTTTATCGAATATTCACGGCAATTTACTAGACCATTAAATGAACTTTCCAATCAATTTAATCTACTGCTTTCAGCTGTGGCAGGTGCAGAACGAGTATTTAATGTCATGGACGAGACACTCGAGGAAGAAGATGAACAAGACGCATTAAAAATTACGTCGACTGTTGGGCATATTATTTTTGATAACGTATCTTTCGCCTATGAAGCTACACCAATACTAAAAAATATAAGCTTTGAAGCCAAACCAGGAGAAAAGATTGCTTTCGTTGGTCATACTGGTGCAGGAAAAACGACGATTATCAATCTTATCTCCCGCTTCTACAACTATGATGATGGAAGCATTACGCTGGGCGGAAATGAATTAATTAAAATTAAACGTACCAGCCTTCGTAAGCATATGGCATTTGTCTTGCAGGATTCCTTCCTTTTCCAAGGAACGATTCGCGAAAATATTCGATACGGTCGGCTAGATGCAACGGATTCAGATGTTGAACAAGCAGCAATGGATGCCAATGCCCATGAATTTATTAAACAGCTGCCGAATGGGTATGAAACAATTCTCGATCAAGAAGGAAGCGGGATTAGTCAAGGTCAAAAGCAACTGCTAACGATTGCTCGCGCACTTATCGCTAAACCTTCAATTCTTATTCTTGATGAAGCTACAAGTAATATCGACACCATTACAGAAATAAAGATTCAAGATGCCTTGCACCGCCTAATGTCAGGAAGAACAAGCTTCGTAATTGCCCATCGTTTGAATACGATTCAGGATGCTGACCAGATTATTATGCTGGAGCATGGTAAAATAGTGGAAAAGGGAAACCACGAAAAACTTATAAAGCAAAAGGGTCATTATTATCAATTGTATAAAGGACAGCTAATAGAGGAAGCAAATGAAACATTAGAGTAATCCAATATTACGTGATAAACTATTGCTAAACTTAACATGCTTGAGGTGAATAGGATGGGTAGAAAAGGTACCTTTATTGACAGGGAAATCAAAAGCAATTATTTAAATGAAGTTAAGACTATTAAGATATATTTGCCTGAATCATTTTCTCCTCTTAATAAATACAATCTTTGTATTATGCAAGATGGGAATGATTATTTCCAGATGGGAAGAATAGCAACTTTAAGTGATCGTCTTCACACGGATGGTGAAATTGAGAATACAGTGTTTGCTGGCATTCATTATAAAAATAGAGCAGATCGCCGCAAAAAATATCATCTTGAGGGCGAAGAGCACGAAGCTTATACAAATTTCATTGTTCGTGAAGTAATACCTATGCTGGATGAAATTATCCCAAATCTCCAGATGGGAAGATCACGAGCATTAATTGGAGACTCGCTTGCAGGGTCATTCGCCCTTTCCACGGCAATTCGCTATCCAAATACATTTGGAAAAGTAATTATGCAATCCCCTTATGTTGATGATGTATTACTTCACAAAGTAAAGGAAGCAACAACTCTTGAAACACTTGATATTTATCATACAACCGGTACTGCGGAAATAGAGGCAGTCTTATCTGATGGTGAAAAGGAAGACCAGCTGACACCAAATCGAGAGCTGCACCAGTTAATAGAAGAAAAAAATGCTAATTATATGTATGATGAACTAAAAGATGGCGACCATACATGGAAGTACTGGCAAAGAGATATGGAACGAGTATTAACGACAATGTTTAACTAATGCTTTATTTAAAGGTAAAATAGTCTAAACTCTGCTATAATAAATAATAAAATATTATGTTCTAAAAATGTTCCGAAAATAAAGATTACAACTATATCTTGATTGAGGAGGCTTTATTATGAAATATGGTATTACAATTTTTCCATCGAAACCAATCCAGGACGAGGCAAACTCTTATCGAAAAAGGTATGATCCACATTATTCATTAATACCACCACATTTAACATTAGGGGAACCTTTTGAATTTGATGAGAAATCAGTAGATCAATTAATTCATGATTTAAAGGTTATCGCTAATGAAACAAAACCTTTTACTATCAATATTAATAAAGTCAGCACATTTACACCTGTCTCAAATACCATTTATTTTAAAGTAGAACCGAATAAAGAACTTCTAGAACTAGAAAGTAAAATACATCAAAGTAAATTCAAAATTGAAAGAGAGCATGCATTTGTACCGCATATTACAATCGCTCAAAAGCTTACGAATGATGAATATTCTGATGTTTTTGGCCGACTTAATATGGATAAATTCCAATTTGAAGACAAAATTGATCGTTTTCAATTACTATATCAATTAGATAATGGATCATGGACAGTGTATGAAACGTTTGTTTTTGGAAAGGAATTAGTATGATCATCAAAATAGTAGAATCAGATAACGAATTACAGCAAGCATACAAAGTACGAATGGAAGTCTTTGTAAATGAACAAAAAGTGCCGGAAGAAATTGAAATAGATGAACATGAAGATGCTGCAACTCACTTTATTGGTTACGAGGGTGCAAAGCCAATAGCAGCAAGCCGTCTTCGTTTCGTTGAGGAATATGGCAAACTTGAGCGGATTTGTATTCTAAAAGATTACCGTGGCAAGTCCCACGGGATGGAAATCATTAATGCTATGGAGTCTGTTATTATCGATAAAGGATACAAACAAGCTAAATTAAATGCACAGACACAAGCTGAAGGTTTTTATCAAAAACTAGGATATGATACAGTATCTGGCGATTTCTTAGATGCTGGTATTCCCCATGTAACAATGATTAAACAATTATAGAAAAAACGGGCATTCCACTTATATATAAGCGGAATGCCCGTTTTCTTTGGTTCTTTTCATATAATTACTCACTATTTAGATAAACTTCGGACTAACATAGTTAAGAGATTTCTCTCAGGCCGCTCGCTTAATAAGTACACTTCGCGCACCTTAGGGGGGATGGTGAGTCTTCTTGTGCTGCGCATTTCGAAGTCTCGCTTAGGCCCTTCCTCCAGCAGGAGTCTTTGTGTACAGTGATGTTAACCTCTACTATCACTAACATCAGACTAATCATATGAATTATTTCATCATGAACTGGTTAAGATAAAAGATGATACTTACATGAGGAGTATATTTTATATGTTTAATTATTTTCAAATGTTTACAGATACAATGTTTGGTTTTATTGCCTTGTTTACTTTAACGAAGCTACTTGGAAAAACACAAATTTCACAGATTACAACATTTGATTTTATTTCCTCTTTATTGTTGGGGGAGCTTGTAGGGAATGGATTATTTGATCCTGAAGTAGGGATTCTGCAAGTTGGTTTTGTTGTCCTTCTCTGGGGAGGTTTAATGTACATTACAGAAATTATTACACAGAAATACAAATCTACCCGTTCATTCATTGAAGGCAGCCCGTCAATTATTGTTTACAATGGGAAATTAATACGTGATGTAATGAAAAAAAATAAACTTGATATAAATCAGCTTCAGCATCTACTGCGTGCAAAAGATGTATTTTCCATACAAGAGGTCGAATTCGCCATATTAGAAACGAATGGAACATTATCTGTATTAAAAAAGTCATCCTTTCAGACGCCTATTCGGAAGGATTTAAAATTAGCTCCACAGGATGTCGATTTATCAACAACATTAATAAACGACGGAGAAGTTATTTATGATAATCTTTTAGAAAAGGATCTCACAGAAGAATGGCTCCTTCAAGAATTAAAGGAGCAGGATTTTGAACACGTTGAAGATGTATTCTATGCTGAATATATCAAAGGAGAAAAGCTGTTTCTCCAGCCATTTACTAATCATACAAACGAGAAGGTCTGAGGATTTACAGGTATTTTACTTAGTACTATTAAACGAATTGATTAAAGTACCTGCCTTTTCCTGTTATTATTTCATCTGGTATTACTTGCTGAGGGGTTTGATACGTACTTGTAAACGTTCGATCAAACTGATTAGCAATTTCTTGATGTTTCTTTTCCAGAACCACTTTAAATGGGCTGTCGATTGAACTAACTTTTCTTTTTTCTGCTGATATCCGCTTTTGATAATCACTATATTGGTACATTTCTATTGGTAGAATATATCCCATTATTCCCTCTCCTTCCTACTGTTACTATACATTACGATGAAAGTGCTATTTTACGTCCGTTTAAAAACAACTATATTAACTTCTACCCTATCTTTCAAAAATTATGCTTTATTTTCCATATATTTCTCTAATTCTTTCATCATTCCTTCAATTGATTTTATCCCCTCAATAAAATCTCCTTCCCATTTAGCTGCATTACTTTCAAATGTATGCATCTTCTTTTCTGGATGCTGAAACCATTTCTCATTTTTATCTAAATGCTTTTCAATGTCTGTAAAATGTTTCAGCCAAGGCAAATCTGGCCCCTTCATATTCCATCCCCCTCATATATAATGTTTAGGCTCTTACTTTTGATTGGTAAATACATCTTCATAATTTAAAAATCCAATGATTTAAAAAATAGAAAGCAGCTAAGTTCAGCTGCTTTGATAATCTATGCTTTATAGCATTGTTCAATGATGATTTTGTTTTTATGTGAGAGGAGATCTTTATTTTTCTAATCTTCTTAATTAATTATTATTTTCTCCCAACCTAAAACCAAAACGGTCTTCTTTCATTTCTTTCTTCTCTTCTTTCTTCCTTATTTTGTTCTCTTGATTCCTTGTGTTCATGGTGTTCATGGTGGTCATGGTGGTCTTGGTGGTCATGGTGGTCATGGTGTTCTAGTACTTCCTCTTCTTCTCTTCGCTCTCTCCTATTGCCAAAGAATGGATCTCGACGGTGTGAATTCTCAATGAAAACATTATCAGCCTTAATCACTAAATCTTTTACGTGAATAACTTGCTTTTTATCAGACATATTCCCACACTCCTTCCATTAGTCGATATTAGTTTATGATACTCGCTTAAATTAGACATGGTCATTCGCCCTGTTACGAAAATCTTTCGTTTATATTTTGTGAAAAAGCGGATTAATGACCTAGATGTTCGAGCGGCACAGCCTAGAGTAGCGGGCTTCCATAGGATTTGGTGACTTCTATGTTGCCCACAGGATATGAGCATTATTAATAGAAGTTCCTAGACTGTTTTAGCGTGAGCAAACGATCTTGCACACAGGAAAAGCTTTTTTCTTTTCCAAGGAACGGAAAAATTCAACTTGTCATTTTAGCCCTGACTTTTTGAACAAACTCCTATAGGTATTTTCTACAGAAATATATGCAAATGCCCACACCTTCCATGTCGTCCCACATATTGTATTAAAGAAAGTCAATACATTTTTGAAAGGAGTAATTACCATGGGTTGTGGAAAAGATTTCGACACAGGTAACTGTGTAGCTGATATTCTAAAAGAGATAGTCGAAGCTCAGAACGATATCGTAGAAAATTGCTGTGATACTGGCTGCGAACAATCAATTAATGATCTACTAGGTGAGACGGATAATGGAAATGGATTAGATACTGTTCCAGTTATCTTATATAATAAAGATGGCTCACCATTTAAAGGATTTGGTGCACCAAAAGAACATCATAAAATTGGAGAAATTGTAGCTAGCTTCATATTCAGAGTGAAAAAAGTATTTGATGACAATTGTGCTGTTCTTGAATTATTACTATCGGATGGGGAAACTTGCGGACATGACCATCTTAAAGATCCAACAGATCAAAACACGAAACATTTAGAAGCTACTGGTATTTGCATCACTGTTAATTTAGATTGCTTCTGCCACGTAACATGCTTACCAGCAATTAATGCTTTCCGCTAAATAAATCAATATAAAAACACCATTTAATTGGGTAATCCCAACTTCATGGTGTTTTATTTTGTACTTATTAAAATCCGATTAAGCGAATTTCTGTGATGCTTTCAAATAGAATGGATGTTGCAGCTGACCTTTTGCCAACCTGCATAAATACTGTACCATCACTGAAATCAGTAACTATCCCTCGATAGGATTTATCTTCTGTTTTTATTTCACATTTTATTTTAGGAGCATATGTTGGTGAATCAGCTAAATATAGCAGCTTCTCCTCAAGTGTCATTTCTTTAAATTGCTTTTTCCTATTAGTTGTTGGTTGCTCATTTTCCTTGTTGGGCTTTTCTTGATCAGCAATCTCATCAACGTTTGCCAATTCTTCCGTAACTTTTCCCATTAATTCTCGCTGAAATGTATTATACTTTTTT
The DNA here is from genome assembly GCF_003352005.1 of Oceanobacillus zhaokaii. Classification (GTDB taxonomy): domain Bacteria; phylum Bacillota; class Bacilli; order Bacillales; family Amphibacillaceae; genus Oceanobacillus; species Oceanobacillus zhaokaii. The sequence goes on along the minus strand of NZ_CP024848.1, from coordinate 1,525,351 downwards.
CTTTTGTTCGGTACAGCAGCTGGTTTTGTTTGTTTCGTTACTGCTTCGGAATTTATTGCATCTTTTCGCTTATTTGGTGTTGTATAATGATGTTGCATGGGTGCTTCCGGTATTTTTATACTTGGCTGTTGAATATAAAGCATTGGTTCATTTGCAAATTTCTTGTTGCTCATTAAATCTTCTCCCCTTTCTTACCCACTAAACTAGTATATGTACCCAGTTTTTATTTGTGAGAAGGAAGGGAATAAATCTAACTCAAATATGCCATAAATGTAGTTGCTAAACCAAAATAAATTAATATAGAAATAATATCATTAATCGTTGTTATAAATGGACCTGAAGCAACTGCTGGGTCTATTTTTAAACGATCCATTATCATTGGCACAAGTGATCCAGCAAAGGTTGCGACAGTTAAAGATGCCATAATTGATACACCAACTAATATACCTAAGTAAATATCGCTTTTCCAGAAGTATATGACAAGCATAATGACGATACCACATACGGTACCAATCATTAATCCAGTCGTAGCCTCTCGTACAATTAATTTCATTTTCCCAAGTTTTTCATATTCCCCTGTCGCAAGACCACGAATAGCAACAGCAAGTGCTTGTGTACCTGAATTACCCGCCATTCCGCCAATTAATGGTATGAAGATTGCTAATACGGCAACCTGATCTAATGTTGATTCAAACTGACCAATTAAGCTTGCTGTAAATAACCCTAAAAATAATAAAATAACTAACCATGGCAATCGCTTTTTAGCTGAAGAAAAAGCAGTATCATTCGGCCGGTCTGTGTCTGACATCGCAGCTAGCTTGGAGTAATCCTCACTCGCCTCTTCTTCCATAACATCCAAGATATCATCGACAGTTATGATTCCGAGTAAATGATCCTGAAAATCCACAACTGGCAGTGCAAGGAAATCATAATCTCTAAACATTTGTGCGACTTCTTCTTGGTCCTTACCAACAGATACGGCGACAATCTTTTCACTCATAATTTCTTCTATTCTGGTATTTTCATCCGCAACAATAAGATCACGCAAGGACAGCACACCAACTAATCGCTTAACATCATTTAGTACATATAAGTAGTAAATCGTTTCTGCATTTGGTGCTTCTTTCTTTAGATGCCGCATTGCTTGTTCCACCGTTTGTGCTTTGAATACTGCAACATATTCCGTCGTCATAATACTTCCGGCGGTTTTCTCTTCATAGTGAAGCAATTGTTTTATTTCGTCTGCCGCTTCCTTATCCATAATCGTTAAGAAGCTTGCAACCTCTTCTTTGTTCAATTCATTTAATATATCTACAGAATCATCCGCAGGCATATCGGAGAAAACCATTGCAGCGAATCGTGGATCCATCTCTATGAAATATTGCTTCGTTTCCTCCAATTCAATATTTATCATAATTTCCGCAATCTCTTCTGGAGATAAATAAGCATAGATTCTCAATCTATTTTCCTTTGATTGTTCAATGAAGAACATCGCTTGATCATACGGATGTATCGCTAAAAATTCTTCTCGAAATTCATCTAAATGCTCGTTAGCTAACGCTGTTTGAACCTTCTGCCAGTGCTCCTGATACTTTTCCTCATATTGATCATCATAATTCTTTTGTGTATCCTCCATTTACTCACTCCCCTTGCCAACTACATATGTAAGATATAACATACGATTAAAAAACAATTTAATTGAGTCACTCGGTAATTCAAATAAAAGACAACTTATGATATTCCCGGTCATTCCTATTCTAAACATGCTACTAATCCCACTAGTAATTTTAGGAGTAATAATTACTCATTTGGTGTACAATTACAATAGATATTAATATTATTTCATTCAATATTTTATTTAAACTACGTGCAATATAATAATCGAATCCAATTTGTATTGCAATTCTTTTTCAGTATAAATATAAGAATGTATATATTCCCGTGATGAGTTAGGCCAAACCCAGCGCTTAAACTGCTGCAAGACTTTCCTCATTTTTATACGTCGGCTAATCGGGAGGTTCCACTTTTGATCATCTGTTTATGAAAGAGGTGAATATTAGATGAAAATTGACGTAATTGGTGATATTCATGGTTGTATGGAGGAACTATGCAATCTATTTGATAAACTGGGATACAAACTGGAGAATAATATCTTTATTCACCCAAATGATAGAGTACCTATCTTCGTCGGTGATATTACAGATCGTGGACCAGACTCACTCTCAGTCATAAGACTTGTACACAATATGGTTGTTGTCCATAAAAAAGCCAGATACGTACCCGGTAATCATTGCAATAAATTATATCGATTTTTTCTAGGGAATAATGTGCTTCATCGCTATGGTCTGGAAACAACCGTTGCCGAATATGAAGCATTGCCAAAGAAGGAACAATTAAAAATCAAAAAGATGTTTATATTACTTTATGAACAGGCTCCATTGTATCTGCAAGTCCCTGAGGTAAATGCGATTATTGCCCATGCAGGAATCAAAGAAGAGTTGATTGGGCGGACTGACAAAAAAGTGAAAACTTTCGTCCTTTATGGTGATATTTCTGGCCAGTTCGATGCCGATGGAAGACCCATTCGCAGGGACTGGGCTAAGCACTATCATGGTACACAGTGGATAATCTACGGACATACTCCTGTGAAAGAGCCCCGGATGGTAAATAAGACGATTAATATTGATACTGGCTGTGTTTTCGGTAATGAATTGACTGCGTTTCGTTTGCCTGAAGAAGCAGTCGTATCGGTTCCATCAAATCAGCCATTAATAGAAGAGAAATTTAGTTATTTTAATTAGCTTCCTCCCCTAATTTGCTAATTAAACGAAGCATATCCTCTGGAAGCGGACACTTAAGATTGATTATCTCTTTTGTAAACGGATGCTCGAAACTGATTTCGACACAATGTAATGCTTGACGCAATATTCTATCAACACTGCCGCCATATAAATCATCCCCTAACAGGGCATGATTTATATGGGAAAAGTGCACTCGTATTTGATGGGTTCTTCCTGTTTCAAGTTCAATTTCAACTAGACTTGTATCCGCGAATTCTTCGATTATGTGATAGTGTGTGATTGCCCTTTTCCCTGTTTCAATTACTGCACGTTCAATAATGGATCCTTCTTTTCGATCAATCGGTGCATCAATTGTTCCACCCATAGGATCAAGATGCCCTTTGATAATTGCTTGGTATTTCCGCTTAATTGCCCCTTGCTTTTGTGAAGCAGCAAGTATCGAATGGCTGTATCGATCCTTTGCAATCAATAGTAAACCCGATGTATCTCTATCAAGCCTTGTGACTACATGAATTGTATAAGGTATATTATTTTTTTCATAATATGCTAACACACCATTTGCTATCGTTCCTTTAGGATGATTTCGTGACGGAATCGTAGCAATACCAGCTGGTTTATTTAGAACGATAACTGCATCATCCTCATACACAATCGCTAGCTCAATATTCTCCCGAATCATATTATCACCAATGGTTTCACTAGGTAATATAACTTCTAAATGATCTCCCTCTGACAAACAAAAGCGTACAGTTTGTGGCACACCATTAACAAGTATCCGTTCTTCCTTCTTTACAGCTGTTAACATTCTTCTTGAAAATGCTTGATTCTTTTGTAAAAAATCACGGATAATCAATCCATGATGTTCTTTTTTGATTACCCAATTCATTCTTATTCTACCTCACTAAAACAAATACTTATCTTCCGCAACAAATGAATCTCGAACTCGATTCCAAAATGGAAACTGTCTGAACCTTGCAAAGCGAACTTTCTCTTTCGCTACATGACAATGAATCGAATGAACATTTGTAAAACTTTTCGTAAAATGATCAATTGCAATGATAAAGCTGCTGTCAACCATAGGTTTTAAAATGCATGGGTGATGCTTTGGCAAAACAAGAGGTGAGCCAATTGTACGGAATACACGGTTATTAATTGATGCCATTTCGGTTAATTGGATTACTTCTAAAGAAGGATGTAAAATTGCTCCACCTAGCGCTTTATTATACGCTGTACTTCCTGTTGGTGTTGACACACATATCCCATCACCGCGGAAGGTTTCAAAATGCTCCCCTTTAATCTCTACATCAAGAACTACCGAGCCTTCAATCGTTTTAATCATTGCTTCATTTAATGCTAAAAAACTATCTTCCTTCCCACCTGTTTTTGAACGAATCGTCACTTCTAATAGAGGGTATTCTACAACCTGGAAAGGTGTTTTCGCAATTTCAATTACTAATTTCTCTATCTCACTCGGTAAATAATCCGCATAAAATCCTAAGTGTCCAGTGTGTACCCCAATAAAAGCAGTCGATTCCAAACGATGGACATATCGATGGAATGCTTCTAAAAATGTACCATCACCACCAACAGATATGACAAGATCTGGTTCTTCCTTATCGTATACTAGATTAAAATCTGTTAAATATCGCTTCATCGTTTCTTTAATTTTATCCGATCGGTTATCACCTTTTGAAACAATCTTGAATTTCAATTAAGTCATCCCCTATGATTAACTTATTTTTATTTTCTATGAAAAATCCTTTGTGCTTCTTGGATCTCATGTTTAATTTTGGACATCTCTTCATCTAACAAAAATGCAGCCTCTGCAGCATTTTGTAATCTTTCTTTAATCTCTGTTGGAATTCTTCCATCATATTTATAATTTAAAGAATGCTCATTTGTTGCCCAAAAGTTCATTGCCAAAGTACGGATTTGAATTTCCGCGAGTACCATCTTTCTCCCATGAATCATTTCGACTGGATATTCAATGATCATGTGATATGAGCGGTATCCACTTTTTTTCTTATTTGTGATGTAATCTCTCTCTTCAACGATTGTAAAATCATTTCTTGTTCGCAGCATATCTACAACCGTATAAATATCATCAACAAATTGACACACTACACGTAAACCAGCAATATCCTGAATTTCCTTCTCTATGTTTTCTGCAGCAATTTCTCTTATCTTCACTTTTTCGATTATGCTAGGAATTGGCTTTACCCTCCCAGTCACAAATTCAATCGGTGAGTGACTTGATTCGAATTCGAACTGTGGGCGCATCCCTTTTAACTTAACTTTTAATTCTTCGACAACCTGTTTATAAGGAGCTAGAAATTCTACCCAATTCATCTGTTGACACCTCTGTATCCATAAAAATTATAGCTTATATCATTTTAACATACTAGCTACAGAATGGTTATTCATTGCATATTTTATTATTATTAGCCATAATCAATAGTACCTAATTTTTTATACTGGAGGCCGCAGCAAAACATGGCACAGGAAATTGAAATTGAATATAAAAATTTACTAACGAAAGATGAATTTCAAAGATTATTGGATAATTTACCTTTCCCTGAATATAGTGAAGTACAAACCAACTATTATTTTGAAACTAAGGACTTCCAGCTAAAAGAAAATGGAAGTGCACTCCGAATACGCGAAAAAAATGGAAGTTACCGTCTAACATTAAAAGAACCACATACACTTGGACTACTTGAAACCCATGATGTGTTAACGAAACAAGAAGCAACCGATTGGGTTAACGGTAAAATCATACCAAAAGAGCATATCGCGAAGCAATTATTGGAAAAAGGAATCGCATTTGAATCCTTGAGTTACTATGGGAGCCTAATAACAGAGCGGCGTGAAGCGCAATATAAAGGCGTTTTAATTGTCTTAGATATTAGCAAATATAATGGAAAAACAGATTATGAATTCGAATTAGAAGCACAGAATAAGGATGTTGGTTTAGAAACATTTCTTAACATCTTATCTGAATATAATATTAGAAAAAAGCAAACTCCGAATAAGATTCAGCGTTTTTTCGAATCTTTACCATAGTAGGAAGTATTAACTAGATTCCAATCAGATTTGTTGCTCATCTATAGTTCCATTGTTACAATATAAGCAAATGCGAGGTGAACTGTACTATGACAACAATAAAGTATGGAACAATATATAAAGCAATCGGCGGATATGATGCAGTAGAACGCCTAAATACTGCTTTTTATGCACGTGTTGCACAACATCCTGATTTAATACCTATCTTCCCAGAAGATTTAACGGAGACTGCAAGAATTCAGTTACTCTTTTTTGTACAATTTTTTGGCGGTCCAAGGCTATATGAGGAAGAACGCGGCCATCCAATGTTAAGAAGGCGGCATCTTCCATTTGAAATAACACCAACAAGAAAAGATGCATGGTTAGAATGCTTGGAGGGTGCACTTATCGAAGTTGAAATTGAAGAACCCATTCGAATAGCAATACTTGAAAGATTAACCCTAACTGCTAATCACATGATGAATACACCGGAATAAAAGAAAGGAGAATTCGATGTGAGTTGGAATCAAGAGCTTACCGGCTCAAATAAAACAAGCACATCGGCAAATTATCGCTATTTAAATCTAGTACAAAAACCGATTGAACTATATGTTTTCATTGATCCTCTTTGTCCTGAATGCTGGTCACTGGAACCTTATTTAAGAAAGCTTGCAATGGAATACGGACGCTTTTTTACAATACGTCCGGTTGTCACAGGATTATTAAATTCCATAACTAAAGATTCATTTGGTCAACCACGAAAACTAAAAGAAATTTGGGAACGAACTGCGAAACGAACAGGTATGAGCTGTGATGGAGATTTATGGTTAGAAAACCCTGTCTATTTCCCAACCATCGCCTCTCTCGCAATTAAAGCTGCTGAGTTACAAGGTAAAAGAGCAGGTCGAGTATTTTTAAGGAAATTACAAGAAAGCCTTTTTCTTATGAAACAAAACATTTCAGAGAAAGATGTTCTCATCCAGATTGCAGAAGAAGCTAAACTTGATATTGATGAATTTGAAACTGATCTATACTCCACTTCTGCAAAGAAGGCATTACAAGATGATATTAAATTAACAGAAGAAATGGAAGTGGATTATATTCCGACCATTGTCCTCTTTAATCAGGAAGTGGACGAACAAGGAATAAAAGTATCTGGTCTTTATCCTTATGAAATTTATGAACTTGTCTTACAAGAAATGTTACAAAGAAATCCAATTCCATCTGAAAAACCACCACTGGAAGAGTTTATGAAGCATTATGAAGTGGTAGGAAGCAAGGAGATTTCTGTTGTTTATAATTGGACATTAGTAAAAACAGAAAAAGAAATGAAAAAACTGCAATTTTCCCGAAAAGTAGAAAGAATCCCAGCAAAATATGGATCCTTTTGGAAATATATTAGTTAATACAAATAGCCTGAATTATTAAGGCTATTTTTTATGGGTAATGAATAGATAGCCTTAATTAACAGTGTTTGTTATTAGATAAAGTATGAACTAGGCTGTGATTACAGACTGTGAGCAATGAGCAATACGATATATAAAGGCAATAAAAAAAGGATATACGGGGCAGCGTATATCCTTTTATCCGTTCTTTGTATAAATACAAAGGGGGGGATGGGAGAAAGTTTCATGATCAAACAAAAGGGGTTTTTGTTTGTAATTAACTTACAAATTTATTGTACCAATTAATTATATAAAACACAATAACCATGTGTATATTTTCACAAAACGTTCACTTCTATTTTTATATTCTCATTCATATAATGAAAACAGGAGGCTGATTTTATGGAAAATATCTATCCTTTAATATTTATTTTACTAACTTTATTTTCCTTTGTGTTAAATATTTTAGGTTTAATGCAGTTGATTCCTCTTTATTTTACATTGCCATTATTATTTATTTCAATTTATTTAACGATTTATTCATTGACACACCGAAATATTTATCGAAGGATGAGATGAGGATTTTATATGATAGATAAGGCTTCGGAGCGCCCTCTCCTTGAAAGCGCTTATATATCTTTTATAAAATAAGGGATATACGGGGCAGCGTATATCCCTTTATCCGTTCTTTGTATATACAAAGGGGGGATGGGAGAAAGTTTCATGATCAAACAAAAGGGGTTTTTGTTTGTTTACTAAACTAACAATTATATTATAACAAGCGATTAATACGATATCAATATATTTGTTCATATTTTCACATATTGTTCACTTTTAATTACAGGGTTTGTAAAATGGGAAACTGATATTCAGTTCCCCATAAGCCTAGTTGCCTTTCAGCAAACAAGTTATCCTAATAATATTTTTTCCATTTCATTTAGCTTTTCTTCAAATACATCAAGCGCATTTAAAATCGGTTGTTTCGATGTCATATCAACGCCTGCTTTTTTCAGTACTTCAATTGGAAAATCACTGCTTCCGGCTTTTAAGAAGTTAAGATAGCGTTCAACCGCACTTTCGCCTTCTGTTAGAATTTGGTTCGCTAGTGATGTTGCAGCAGAGTATCCTGTCGCATATTGATACACATAATAATTATAGTAAAAATGGGGAATTCTCGCCCATTCTAAGCCAATTTCTTCGTCAGATACAACATCTTCACCATAATATTTCTTATTTAGCTCATAATATATTTCAGTAAGTTTATCCGCTGTTAATGCTTCACCGTTTTGTGCTCTCACATGAATATCATGTTCAAATTCAGCAAACATTGTTTGACGGAATACCGTTCCACGAAAACCTTCCAGGAAGTGATTAAGAATATAAAGCTTTTGTTTCTCATCATCTAAATTATTTATTAGGTATTCATTCAGCAATGCTTCATTACATGTAGATGCAACCTCTGCAACGAATATGGAATAGTTGCCATAACGGTATGGCTGTGATTTTCTTGTATAATAGCTATGCACCGAATGTCCAAGCTCATGTGCTAACGTAAAAGTGTTATTCACATCATCCTGCCAGTTAAGCAGGATATATGGATTTGTGCCATATGCACCTGATGAATACGCTCCACTTCGCTTACCTTTATTTTCTTCAACATCAATCCAGCGATTACTAAATGCTTCTTTCAAGATTTCACTATATTCACTTCCAAGTGGAGCTAGTCCTTTCAATACATATTCCTTTGCTTCATCATAAGAAACCTTCATATCTAAATCCTGTACAAGCGATGTATAGAGATCATACATATGAAGCTCGTCTAATCCTAAAACTTTTTTCCGTAATTTCGTATAGCGATGTAATAATGGTAATTTTTCATTTACTGCTTCTACCAAATTATCGTACACAGACTCAGGAATATTATTGTTGTCTAATGCTGATTGTCGTGCGGAATCGTAATTTCGAATCTTTGCAGAGAAATTATGAACCTTTACATTTCCACTAAGCGTTGATGCGAATGTATTCTTGAATTTTCCGTACGTATCATACATTGCTTTAAAAGCATCCTTACGCACCTGGCGATTTTTTGATTCTAAGAATTTACTATATCGTCCATGTGTTAAATCAACCTCTTCCCCATCCTCATTTTTAACCGATGGGAACGTTAAGTCTGCATTATTTAACATACTAAATGTTTGTGATGCAGTTGAAAGTGGCTCTGATACTTCTGCCAGCAATACTTCCTCACGCTCACTTAATATATGTGGGCGCTGTCTTGTAATTTCATCTAATACTTTCTTATACAATCTCAGTTCTTCTTTTTCTTCTAAGAAAGCATCAATTTTACCTTCATCCATTGCAAGAATCTCTGGGACAACAAAGCTCATTGTACTTGATGCTAATGTAAGTACCGTTTCTGCTTGAGAATTCATTTCTTGATAGAATGAATTCGTTGTATCCTGATCATATCGCATATGTGAATATGTATATAGCTTTCCTAGTCTCTCAGAAAGAGTATCTTGGAGCTTCAACAATTCAAATAGCGTGTCCGCAGATCCCCCCAATTTCCCTTGATATTTTGATACTTCAGGAATTGCTACTTGTAAACTCTTTAACTCTTCTGACCATTGATCATCACTTGCAAATATATCTTCTAATTTCCATGTTAATGATTCTGCTATTTCACTACGTTTTGGTAATTCTTTTGTCGATTTTGCCATTATAGTTCCTCCTTATTCAGCTTTACCATTATTAATTCGAGATTTAATTCAAAAATTCCTTTAATATTCCCTATTTCGTTAGTATACCGAAGTATATTCGTTTCATGCTCGTTTTTTGCTCATTTATGCCTGTTATGTCTCTGGAGTTTTATTATGAAGCGAAATGAATTTATTGATTAGCTCTTCGTCACCTCTTAAAGCTGAATCGATGTGATTATAAAAGGTAATCGCAGTCAGCTTCTGATATGTTGTAGCAGAGGTTTGTTTTATTAAGTTCAGTTGTTCTAATTGATTGAGATATTGTTTAATTGGATGGTCGTTAGAATGGATTAATGGGTATGCTTCCTTTTTTAGAAGCTGTTTTTTAAGAAGATGTTCACAGTTTCGGAGCGAAAATTCGTTTCCAATTGGAAGTTGCTCTAAAAGATCAATGCAAATTCTACTCTGCCAGTTCCAGGTCGGAGAAACTATTCGATACGAGGAGACAATCGGCAAATGGATAATTGATGGTAAATATTCAAGATAGGTTCCCTTCAAGTATAACCACTGGAACCATGCTAATTCATTGCCATACAATTTCTTTCGCTGTTTTAAGCGAAACTTAACTTTCTCTTTCCTCCAATGCTGATATAATTCAAAACTTGAGAATGTTTCCGTTATAAAGAGGTCTTTTATATTTATTCTCCTTAAAGACATTATCTTAAATTTTCCTAATGCTTGGCCGACTCTCGTAAGATATGGATTCTGAATCATGATAAATGTTAGTGTGATTGGGCAAAAGTAGTATAAAACAAGTGGGGTGTTCTTAGAAAATTGATGTGTTAAATGAAGGGTAAGCTGATCAAGTTTAAAATGATTTGCGGATTGCCTGATTAAGCGGTTCTCTCCTAATATCCAAATTGGGATGATACCAATTTTCTTGTAGCCATTATTTCTCTTCTTTACCTGCTCGATTGGAATTTTAGAGCATTGGTATTCAATTGCAATTCTACGTTTATTTATTGTTAGCAAAATGTCTGGTCGCTGGTTAATTTCTGAGATATACGCTTCCAATTCAACGTCAAGCTCTTGACTTTTCAACCAATTGTATAATAATAATTTCCCTTGCTCATGATACTTACCTTCCCCACCATCACTTGCAGGACAATCAATAATCGAGTGATGTGCGAAATGAGGAATAACCTTGGAACCGACTTTCATAATTACCTTCCCTTTACATACCGGACAATAAAAGTTAAGTTGCTTTTCCTTTAATTTCTTTAGTTCAACACGTGACAACATTGCTAGTGTAATGGCATTTCCTTCAGCTGTATTTGCCTGTAGCACATATTCACCTCCGTCAATAAAACAATTCGACAGAGAAAAACAAATTCCTGCTTGAAAAACATTAGAAAACTTGGCTGTCACCAAGCCTTTTGGTGACAGCCTTAGTTGCACTTATGTAGTAAGAAAGTTTTTATACTTTCTTAACTACTAAAAAAATAGACACCCTTCTGTAAAAGAGTGTCTATGCTTGTAATGGAAAATATGAACGAACCTGTGCAAAGGTATCTGATTCAAATATAGTCTTTCCGTATTCCTCAAGGTAATGAATTGACATATCGGAGTCATTGGCAAATTCCAATACTTGACTAATGATGTTCTCCTGCTCATTGTCATCAAGTAAATCCTGGGAGAAACCGATATATAAATAATATTTATCATTATAATGATATAGTGCATCTTCTATAGTACCCGAAAAGTCTTGGAAATAATGACTTAACTGAATAACATCTTCAAAATCATTAAAGTCAACAATGATCCATAAAGTTTCTTCTGTAATGTCATCCTCATCATCTTCATGAATATGCTCCACATTTTTACCGAATTTATCCTCTAGCATTGTTTCAATCGTTTCTTCATCAAAGGATTCATCGGGATGTAACTCACCATTTTTAAGTTTGGCTTTTGTAACCACGATTTCCAGCCCTTTTTCTAATGCTTGAACTTGAATCCATAATGGTCCTTCAACACTGAAATCTTCCTTATAATTTACTTCATCCATCATTTGCCAAAATAGCTGTTCACTTCGTTCGCGATTATACCAAATTTCTTCTCGTTCAAACCCGAGATCCTCAATATCGATATAAGAAATATAAAACTTTATTGTGTTTTCATTTATTCTTTCTATCTCCATTTTTGTTTCTCTCCCTTCACGTAGAAAACTATCCTGCGCTTTTGTTCTTCCTAAACTTTTTATCGTAACTTTCCTTTTGTTATAAACAGTTAGGCGGAAGAGACAATTTACCATTTTCTAATTTAATTGAGAATGAATTCTGTATTACAATACCCGCTTTGCTGCATTACTAACCATTCATATTCGTATGCTTACTGCTATTGTATGTTAGCGTACAGTATTTTGGAAATTAATATGCCTATATATAGAATCCAATTTTAACCATGAATGATTGCCATTTATTATATTGTAATTAAATATTATTAAAGTTACATTCTAAACTATTACTACCTATTTGTCACGAGATATAACTGCTGTATTAGAAGCAGCACACAAAAACACAGACCATGGATCAGATCTGTGTTTTATGCTGTTTCAATATATCAATGCGTTTATTAGAAGGCTTAGCCAGGCTTTTTAGCGACAGCCTTAGTTGCGCATATGCAGTGAGAAAGAATTTATTCTTTCTTATCTGCCAAAAAATCCAATCTAATTAACCATTCTTTGTGCTTCTCGTAATTGAAAAGTACGCACTGTTCTTGGTAAAAATCGACGAATCTCATCTTCGTTATAGCCTACTTGCAGACGCTTTTCATCAAGTATGATTGGTCTTCTTAATAAGCCAGGATTTTGCTGAATTAAACTGAATAGATTTTTCATCGGTAATTGGTCGATATTAACGTCTAACTTCTGAAATACCTTTGAACGTGTTGAAATAATCTCATCAGTTCCATCTTCAGTCATGCGTAATATTTCCTTAATCTCATCTAAAGAAAGCGGTTCAGAGAAAATATTGCGTTCTTTAAATGGGATATCATGTTCTTCTAACCATGCTTTTGCTTTTCTGCAAGATGTACAACTTGGTGAGGTATAAAGTGTTACCATTAAAACTTCACTCCTCATTCTAAAAGTATATATGTTACTTTAATAAAACATGGGTTAACTTATTCCATTATTAAATTAAAATAAGTTTAAATAACCTTTAATTTAAGTATACAACATTTGTCAAGTAAAAGGTAGGTTTACCTTAGTAATTTCAGATTTTTTCTAAAAACAATGTAATGTGATGACAAATGTTTCTTCCTATTATGTACCTTACCCTAAAGTATTTTCATTTAAACATCCCAATTGAAATTAATTGAGAAAACCTATTATTAATGTTTTTCATTAAACTGTTAGTAGATTTCTGGTAATTCGATTTTTATCTAGCTGTAAAACTTCCTCAACATCGCCCAATTCTCGACCATAAATCTCTATTGATTTATAACTATGGATAGATTGGTAAATCTTCTTCATCTGTTCAAAAATAAAGGCCTGTCCTTCATTTTCTACTGACCAATACAATATTTCCAGTGGTGCGATCTCTTTTGTTTGAAAGGAACGATTCTGGAAAATAATGGACGCTGCATGTTTAAATCCTTCTCTTTGATAAAATTTAAGTCTTTTTTCCGTATCTATTTCATTCGGATCAACGGGCTCAACTTCAAGTAAGATTGGCTTCTTCTTTTTCTTTAGCTTTTCAATCAATTTATGACCCGTTCCTTGTCCTCTTGTTTCCGCTGACACCCATAGATAATCAATAAAGATACAAGTATCAAACTCTGCATACATCATCACATGCTCTGGACTTTCATCTTTTTGATAATGGCCATTCGTATCTTCTAATAGCAATTCCATATGCTGCTTAGATTTCATTTCTTCAATCGGAAAATATTTATTCAGCTTCTCATACCAGTTCATTATTAAACTCCTAACATTAAGTATAACTATATTTTTCTAGATAAGAGCAGGTCCCATTATAAGAGACCTGCAATTTATTTTATTTACCGATTAGATAATCCACATTTTCTGTGTACGTATTTCCTGCATTCCATAGTAGAAATTCATCTATCCCACTCTCATACAAGGCCTTTATTTGATCCTCGACTTCTGCTTTACTATATTGTTTTGTTGCCCCACTATATAACCACGGAGCTTCAAAATCCTGCAGCCATGGTCTTGAAACTGGCGGTGTTTCCAGTGCACCTAGAACTTCATTTTCCACTTTAGAGTATTCTTTAACAAGGCGATATGGCTCCTCATCTGGATTCTCAAGACCAAAATACCCAGTCGTCCAATGGCTTGGATAAATCATCGATGATATAACATCAACATTTTCTGCGATCCTCGAGAAATTTTGCCCAATTCCTGGTGCCTCTTCAATGGTTGCAGCGTAACCAAAGATATCAACGGAAACGTCAACATCATAGTTCTTAAGTTCTTCCCTGGCATATGCAACAAAATCAGATACTGCCTCTACACGTTTTTTAATATTACTTAATTCAGAATCTGCGTAGTCACCCTGCGAATACTGGAATTGTTCGTCTTTTGTTTCAAAGCCTTCTGGGAAGCGCACATAATCAAATTGAATTTCCTTGAATCCCATTTTGGCGGCTATCTTTGCAATTTCTACATTATATTCCCAAACTTCTTTTTCAAAGGGATTAACAAATGCTTCTCCACGATTATTCACCCAAACCTTACCGTTTTCAGTAAATGATAGATCCGGCCTTTCCTTTGCAAGAACAGAATCTTTGAAAACTACAATTCTAGCAATTGGGTAAATCTGCTTTTCTTCCAATGTTTTCATCATAGATTCTGGATCAGATATATAATTCATCGCAATATCTGCGAACGGCGATCCTTCCTCCGGTTTAAAAGTTAAATTACCATGATCCTCTTTGATGTCAATGACCATTGCATTTAAAGCTGTCGTATCTACAAGGTCTACTAATGATTCAAACCGACTGCCACCAGCTGAGTTTCCCGTAACATAAATCCCTCGGACCGCATCAGGATATTCAAAATCATACCCAGAATCAAATGTAAAACGTTTCATCGATTGCTCAGCATCCAACAATTTGATATTCGTTTGTCTTTCTTCATGTTCACTTGCAGGTTCTGCCTCTTCACCGTAACTTGTAATTGGTAAAAGCATACTGAAAAGGAGAATCATCATATATGTACAAATCATACGTTGTCTTTTCCCCATGTTTATCAATCTCCTCTATTTATGTATGAATCTAGTATATCGGAAAATAGAGCTGATTTGAATGGTAAAAAATGATTAGATTATAGGAAATGGATTTTATTTTGATGGAATATCCCAGTAATAATTAAACATAAGCAGCCAACCAGAAACCTGATGGCCGCTTATGTTTATGCTTCCTCACCTAAATGCTGTTTTCTTTTTTCCCGGACTTTCTTTTAACATTTTTTACTCGTTCATTTTTCATTTTTCTTCTTGGCTTTTGGATGGAAACGTTAATATAACTTAACTAGAAGCATTTTAATGACAATAATATAATTTGTTTAATCTTAAACATATGGCATCCGGTTCCCGTTCTTACCTGAATGTTTAATGTTTTTCATTAATCTGTTCGCTCAGTCATTATATTATTTCTACTTTTTTCATTTTATACCAATGTATTGTCTGCAAAAGAATAGCTAGTGAAAACGTGTGAATAATTATGTAAAATATCTGCACAATAAGAGTCAAGAGCTGATCTTTATACTTGCAATTAGGCAGCAAGTCATGGGCGCTCCCAAATATTTATTTCATCACTAAATTACTAAGGAGGGATAGCTTTGTCAGTACTTGATAATTTTGAAACGTGGAAAGATTTCCTAGGAAACCGCCTTCAACAGGCACAAGATAATGGAATGAGCGAAGGTATAATGAACTCCATAGCAGCTGAAATTGGAGACTACCTTGCAGCTAATGTAGAACCGAAAAATGGTGAGCAAAGATTACTAGCCGATCTATGGAATTCAGCCGATGAGAATCAACAGCAGGTTTTGGCCAGTACAATGATAAACCTAGTTAAAAACTCAAAAGCCCATTAATACAAAGCGGGATGTGGTTCATAGCTGCATCCCTTTTCTTATGTTGAGGTTTGATCGATAACCATTTTGTCCACCTACTTCCATTAAATTTACTGATTATCTTCAACATCTCGGTATAAATAATTTATTATGGCAAAAGATAATAATAATTCTTTTCAAATCACGGGTTATTTATGGCAAAAGTAAGAGAGGGTTTAATTCCAACAGTTCTAGAAACAGCTGTTGCATCAACTGGAATTGCATTACGGAACAATAGAAACATGAAACCAATGCTTACTGGTTCGATAATAGGCTTTGGGTTAGCACATGTTGTGTTAGGAACCATTGATTTAGTCGAACATCGCTAAGGTCACTGTACAAAGATATACTATTAACTAAAATTTTTACGGAGGTAAAAAGTATGAATACATTAAAACGTATTGCCCTCGCACTAGTTATTATAGGTGCGATAAATTGGGGACTCATTGGATTTTTCCAATTTGATTTGGTTGCTTCAATTTTTGGTGGTCAGGATGCTGTATTAGCAAGAATTGTCTACGGCCTAGTCGGATTAAGTGGTTTATATTGTTTAACTATCTTATTTGATCCAATGGAGGAAAAAGATAGTAACAGAGATAATTTCAGTCAAAAAAGAAACTTAAATTATGGTACTGAGTTAGGTGAAGAAACCGACTTTTCAAGCGTTGAAAAACAGGACAGAGATCTTTAGCTAGTTTAGGCCATACACTATTGTATGGCCTTATATCCTTATCTAACCCACTTTCTTCATGGATAATTCTACTATTTTTTCTAAAATTACAAATAGGACAAATAAATATATTGTGCTACATACAATTAACCATTAAGGAATAATGTAAATTTAAATTGTTAAAGGAGTGCAGTTATATGAGTCAACCAGAAGTTAAAGCAACGATTGAGAATATTTTGCAGAACAGTTCAGTTGGGACGATGGCAACCGTCCAACAAAATAAACCACATTCAAGATATATGACATATTCCCGAAATGGGCTAAACCTTTATACAGCTACAAGTAAGCAAACCCACAAAGTTGAAGAAATTGAAGGAAATCCCTTTACGCATATTCTCTTAGGTTATGAAGGAGAAGGATTCGGTGATGAATATGTCGAGTACGAAGGAAAAATCCAAATTTCCGATTCTAAGGAACTAAAAAAGGAATTGTGGAATCCATATATGGAGAATTGGTTTGAGGGACCGGAAGATCCTAATTATATTGTGTTAGAGATTACGCCGATTCAAATAAGCTTGATGAATAAAAAGGGCACGGAACCGAAAATATTAGAATTGTGATAACAAGCCGAGCTTGACTGCTCGGTTTATTACTTATAGCTAAGTAATTGACCATTCTTCATAAGTTCACTCAATTAACATGCTGGGTTATTGTTTCATACAGTGAACCAGGGGGGATCTTCATGGTTCTGGCTATAGGAGCATTTTTGCAGGAAATGTTTATGATGTATGGAATTGCTTCATTGGGGTTTATCGTTAGGAAAACAGGAATTCTAAACGAAAATGCGAACGATGTTTTAACACAGCTAATTCTATATATTACATTGCCTGCTCTCATTTTGTTCTCTCTTGATATCTCTTTTTCCATTAACTTAGCAAAAGAATTTATCTGGCTTATTTCGATGTCACTATATGTACTTATTATTTCTTGTTTTATTGCATATTGGATGAGAAGACACTCACAGCTTTCAGACAAACAAAAAAGTGTCTATGAAGGTCTGATAATTTTTGGGAATCAAGGGTTTATCGGTTATGCCATCAGCTTTATTCTTTTAGGGGAGCAAGGCATTATATATTTAACGATGTTCAACCTATGTTACTTAGTTCTTATATGGACTTATGGAATATATCTGTTTAGTAAAGATACAACTATGATCAACTGGAAAAGCATATTTTTGAATCCAGGCATTCTCTCCACCCTTACAGGAGTGTTAATTTTCCTATTGCCGATAAGTTTTCCCGTTGTTATTTCCGATGGTTTAGAAATTGTCGGAAAAATGACCATTCCACTTTCCATGTTGCTAATTGGAAGCCTAATGGCAAATGTAAAATATAAAGAATTAATCATAATGATAAAAAATATCTATTTATGGAAGTCAGCAGTAACTAGACTTATTCTAATTCCTTTATTATTACTCCCGTTTGCTGCTTTGTCTGTACCATTTCCAATACTGATTATTGGTGCTGTTGTATCTGGAATGCCCTCTGCCCCAACAATTTCAATTTATTCACAAAAGTATGGCGCTGACACTTTTTTTGCATCAATGGGTGTACTATTAACTACAATATTATGTATCATTACAATTCCATTTCTTTATTTCATTGTAAGCCTTGTAAGTAATTAGAAAAGTTGACTTATTAGTTCTATAAGGCAATCAGAAGAAATTTATAAGATAGGATAAAAACAATATTAATTTTATACTGAATTATTACGAATAACGATTTCATAATATTAATGGCGATATTCCTTTGACTTCATTATTGCTTTTATTGCATCATTGAAAAAAATAAATCGGTCTTTTTCTTGTATTTTCACTACAAACTGTATATAATACTTAAAAGAATATCATTAGCAATGAAAAAGGCGTAGTACAGTTTACCCTCTGAATTTTAGAGAGCTTGTGGTTGGTGAAAACAAGCATCAAGGTAATTTGGAATTGGACTTTGGAGCTAATTTATGAAATTAAGTGATCTTAGAAATGTTAAGATAATCAGGGTGGCACCGCGGTTCATTCGTCCCTATTCAAGGGATTAATGGGCTTTTTTTGTTGAAAAAATTTGATGGAGTGTGAGTTAGATGGAAACAATCTTTTCAGGAATTCAACCAAGTGGTACTTTAACACTTGGAAATTATTTAGGGGCACTAAAGCAATTTGTCGAATTACAGGATGACTATGAGTGTTATTTCTGTATCGTTGATGAACATGCGATTACGGTTCCACAGGAGCGACTGAAGCTAAGACAAAATATCCGTTCCTTGGCTGCATTATATTTAGCATCAGGTATTAACCCAGATAAAGCAACTTTATTCATTCAATCAGAGGTGCCTGCACATACACAATTAGGTTGGATGCTGCAGTCTATCGGCTATGTCGGTGAATTAGAACGGATGACACAGTATAAAGACAAATCGCAAGGAAAAGAAGCAGTTTCAACTGCACTACTTACCTATCCTGCACTGATGGCTGCAGATATTTTGCTTTATCAATCAAATCTTGTACCAGTTGGCGATGATCAGAAACAACATATGGAGTTAACGAGGGATTTAGCTGGAAGATTTAATAATCGTTTTAACGACATCTTTACTATTCCAGAAATTCGAATTCCAAAAGTTGGCGCACGGATTATGTCTTTACAGGATCCAACGAAGAAAATGAGTAAATCAGATGAGAATGAGAAAAGCTTCATCTCCATGCTTGACGATCTAAAGAAAATTGAGAAAAAGATTAAAAGTGCTGTCACAGATTCAGAGGGTATTGTTAAATATGATAAAGAAAATAAACCAGGGGTTTCTAATCTATTAACAATTTATTCTAGCTGTACTGGCAAGTCCATTGAGTCACTGGAAGCGAAGTATGAAGGTAAAGGATATGGCGATTTCAAACAAGGAGTTGCTGACGCTGTTATCTCCGTTTTAAAACCTATTCAAGATCGCTATCAAGAATTAATTGACTCTGACATTTTAGATGAAATTCTTGATAATGGTGCAGCCAAAGCTAACATGACTGCAAATAAAACAGTTGCAAAAGCTAAAAAAGCTATGGGCCTTGGAAGAGTGAGAAAATAGAATTTAGAAGGAGTGCTGGAATTAATTCTAGCACTTTTTTAGTGGATGAAAAGGGCTCAGCCGGTATGGAGGTCGGATAGTCTCTTGCTGATATATAAAACAGGCAAGCTTTACATCGCTTGCCTGCTTCATTTTAATGTGATTATTCATTATTCCTAGTGCTCAGGATGACGACTCGAGCGTACGCAAGCCTGCTGTTTGAGCACTCAACTCCTTTGTACGATCTCTTTGACCAACCCAATCGAATTGCATGACACTAGGTCTTGTCCCAAATCATTCTAGTAATTACTGTTGCTTCGATATACTCTGCTCTTCGCCATTTTCAACTTCCCACATTTTCTCTAAAAAATGCTGACCACGAATTAATTTTGAACATAATTCTTCGTGAGCTATACTCCAGCCTTCTTTTACGCCATTGTACAGTGCTTCCCAAACCTTATCCTCATCCATGAATCGGATAAAGGGATATTTCTTCGGATCCCATTCCGTTAACCAGTATCGTAATTCCTCTAGATTATTCGTAGTGCGTAATTGGTCTAGACCGATCATGAGCAATTGCTTCAGTTGCCGTTCCCTTCTCGTTAATCCGAAGACTAACTCAGGTGGCATGGAAAGCATATGGTATTCTTTTTGGTAGTTTGTCTCATCAAAACGAAAGGCTTGGGGCTTTGTTTTTTGAATCATATCAAATACAAGCTGCTCTTGCCTTGGGATGAGTCTGCTTTTACGAATTGGAATTTCATATCCAATCGTGTCAATTGCTAAAATATCATTACCATCTGTTACAACACATGCATAATCAAGTACAGAGCGTTCATGACCTTTACGAACATAGGCGCGTTTATAAATGGCATCAAGTAGAGATTTAGGCAGGTCATGCATATCATTTTCGATGTAGTTGAATAATACTTCAGTTATGTACAGCAGAGGCACTTGATCCAATAACTCAATTCCATCCTCTTTGCGCCACTCGTGAAAATGACAGACATTATACCCATTCTCTTCACCCTCAAACCAATTCACCCAAACATCATGTAAATATAACATAAAACAACCCTCGCTTTTTTAGAAACTCTGCCATCACCAAACTTTAGTTGACAGCATTCGTTGCACTTTATTAAAGGCTTCAAAACTTGCTTTTCCTTTAAGTAAAGGTAAAGACATTACTCAACAAAGCCTACTAGCAGATACAACTTACTTTTCATTATGACCAAATAAGAGGATAAATATTCTTCTATGTCATCATTACAGTCTGTTTGGAAAACGATAGATTACAAACGCCATAATTAAAATTCCGATTGGTAAAAAATAACACTCTATTCTTCCTTGAATAAAGATGAAATAGTCCGCCCATGATAACCCTGCAGGTAGAAAGTTTAGATATGCAATCATTGTAACCCCGCCTGTGACAGCTAGTCCAAACCCGATTAAAAATACGAATATATACCCCATTAGTTTATCCACCGCCTATGCTTGTCCCAGCCTTTTTTTTATTTTATGCACTTGCAGACAAATACATGAAGATTAGTCTCTGAAAATATTTAGCATCAGCAGGTTCTTTTGAAACTTCTTTTGTTATATTTTCCAGTAACAAGGGCTCTAAACATTCTAATAGGAAAAAAAAAGCTGACCAGCGCTTTGCTGATCAGCTTGTTCATCTTATCAAAGATAAATCAATTATTTAGGCTTCATATTTCTTAAATACTAATGTAACATTATGACCACCAAATCCGAATGAGTTGCTTACAACAACATTCACATCTTGTTTTCTTGCATGATTTGGTACGTAATCCAAATCACAATCCGGATCCGGAGTTTCATAATTAATTGTTGCAGGAATCACACTATTTTCAATTGTCTTGATTGCAATAACTGCTTCAATTGCCCCTGCTGCACCAAGCATATGGCCTGTCATTGATTTCGTAGATGATACAGCAATTTCCTTTGCTTTTTCACCGAATACATTTTTAATTGCAGCTGTTTCATATTTATCATTTAATGCAGTACTTGTACCATGTGCATTAATATAATCAACATTCTGAGGTGATATTCCAGCATCATTTAACGCCATTTGCATTGCTCGTGTTGCTCCTTCGCCATTTTCTGCTGGAGCAGTGATATGGTACGCATCACCAGTTGCACCATAACCAACAATTTCGCCGTAAATATGTGCATCACGTTCTAATGCCGTTTCCAGTGATTCGAGAATTAGAATTCCTGCACCTTCACCAATAATGAAGCCATCACGATTTTTATCGAATGGGCGTGAAGCTGTGCTTGGATCGTCATTTGTTGATAATGCTTTAGCAGATGAGAATCCAGCGAAAGCCATGTTTGAGATCGGTGCTTCTGTACCACCAGCAATCATATAATCAGCATCCCCGCGTTGAATAACTTTAAACGCATCACCAATTGAGTTTGCACCTGATGCACATGCTGTTACAGAGCAAGAGTTAATTCCTTTTGCACCTAATTGAATTGAAACTTGGCCTGCAGCCATATCTGGAATCATCATTGGTACGAAAAATGGACTAACACGGCCTGGGCCTTTTTCGATTAGTTTACGATGTTGATCTTCCCATGTTTGCATACCGCCAATTCCAGAACCAACCCATACCCCAACACGGGTATTGTTTGTCTCATCGATTGTTAGTTTAGCATCCTCAACAGCCATTTTCGCTGCTGCTACTGCATATTGTGTAAATGGATCCATCTTTCTTGCATCTTTTTTCTCCATAAACGCGGTCGGATCAAAGTCCTTTACTTCTGCCGCTACTTTTGCTGGGTAATCATCCTTGTTTACCTTGGTTACAAAGTCTACTCCAGATTTACCCGCAATTAAGTTTTCCCAAAATGTATGAACATCATTGCCCAGTGGTGTTACAGCCCCAAGGCCTGTTACAACTACTCTTTTATTTTCCATAAGTTAATCCTCCTCATAGGAAATCTTGCTTATTTTCCCCAACGCATTGCAACCGCACCCCAAGTAAGACCTCCACCGAAGCCTACCAACACGGTTAAATCATTGTCTTTTATTTTACCATCTTTAACCGATTCTGATAAAGCCATAGGAATCGATGCGGATGAATTATTTCCAAATTTCCTAATTGTTGTTGCCATTTTGTCCTCAGAAATACCTAGACGCTCGCGTGCGGCATCCATTATTCTAATATTCGCTTGATGTGGTACTAAATAATCGACATCATCTTTACTTAGTCCTATTTTTTCAACGACATTAATAGTCGATTGTGGCATTTGCCTAACAGCAAATTTAAAAACCTCACGTCCGTTCATGACAAGTTGATCAAGTTCATTTTGATAAAGATATTTTCCGCCAGCACCGTTTGCACCAAGTTCAAAGGATAATATCCCTTTGCCCTCTGAAACTTCACCAACTACAACTGCTCCAGCACCATCGCCCATAAGGACACATGTAGTCCGGTCTTCCCAGTTGAGAATTTTCGAAAGCTTGTCGGCACCGACTACTAAGATTTTCTTATATGTCTTCGTTTCAATAAATTGTTTAGCCGTGATTAATCCATACATAAACCCTGCACATGCAGCACCAATGTCCATTGCTGCTGCATTCGTAGCACCTAATTTGTCTTGAATCATACATGCAACAGATGGAAATGGCGTGTCTGGTGTTACAGTTGCAACTAGAATAAGATCGATTTCCTCTGCAGATACACCCGCCTCTTCCAATGCGCCAAGTGCAGCATGATAGGACATATCTGATGTATCGATATCATCCTCTGCAAGTCTTCTCTCTTCAATTCCAGTCCTTGTCCGAATCCATTCATCATTCGTATCGACAATCTTCTCTAAATCTTGGTTGGTTAACACTCTTGTTGGAAGATAATGACCAGTACCTAAAATACCTGCGCCCATATTTACAACCCCTTATATTTAAAATAACTATTATCTAATATTATGACTTGGTACTAATTTTAATGGATAAAACCGTAAATGGCAAGTAAAAAAATGAAGGCATACTTTATATTTTCTTGTAAGCATGTGGTGGACTACCCTCTATCTATGCCCTGATTTTACTCTTTCTATCTATTATTTATTCTTTTCCTTAATTAATTGGTACTGTTTCTGTAGTGCTGTCATCCTCTGCTCTAACTGAAGACTGGAACAAATATAAATCGAATCCCCATTCTCTTTACTTTCTTTTCCGTTACTATGTTCTGATTTTACTTCGATATTAGAAGGTAGATTGCCTGATTGTAAGCAATGTATTAATCTTTCGGAAAAATCCTCGATATAAATTGCATTCTCTATAAATTCATTTGACTGAAATGCTATAAATTCCTGATTACGATAATATCCTTTTTCTGTCATAGGCATCCACTCCCCGAATAGATGTGATGCAAGTAAAGTAGTAATACTATCCGGGTTTAATTTTCTATATGATTTTTGAGGATTAATCATAATGATACGATCGGCGTGAATTGTTTCCATATGTTCATAATCTCCAACACAAATACATGTATCATACCGTTTCATCTCCTCTTTATTGTAAAAAGAAAAAGAACTATTTCTTCCGAAAAACATCGATAAATCATCATGTTCTATTTCACTCTCTATCCCCTCAACCAAATAATCATGATTAAGTAATGTATTTACTATATGATAGCCAATCCAATGATTACAATTAATTACCAAGACTGACATGACAATCCTCCTTATCGAAATAAAAGATTTTCACTAAAAAATTGCAGTATTTATAAAATGGTTGACACCATCTTTAAGATGATAGCCATAGCTAATAGCTACCCTAATATAATGAAAAAATTATAATACTTTCTTCTCTACTAACTAATTGTGAATGATATTTGTTTCCTTGGCTGTCGCTACAGAAATACACTTCGCTTTCCGCGGGGAGCTGGTGAGCCTCTTTGTGCTGAAGCAATTCAGAGTCTCACCTAGGCTCTTCTTCCCGCAGGAGTCTTCGTGTATTTCTTCCGCTGAGATTGTAGGGTTAACTTTATCTTATAAGATACTATGTCATTAATTCTTATCGCCGTTGTATTGAAGCGAAGGACAGTAGACTCCTGCGGAAAAGCAACGACTGAAAATCCGTTGGGGGGTCTTCTTCCGATGCAGACCGCGTTGTCCGCGGAAAGCGATTGTCAAGGAAGGAACACATTGCTCCTAGTTCGTAGTTAACTTAATATCAACATACAACAACAATTGAGCTAATTAAAATCTATAAATAGTATGTAAGCGAATAAAAACATGCTATACTATGATTAGATATTAAATTGCGAGGTGTTATTTTTGCGATACATAATGACAATCTTTTGGTCTGCCGTTGTCAGCTTAGCCATTGCTTTTGTTTTAACAAGCATGGGTGGAGAGCCATTTGTACTTTCCGACGGGCTTTTGCTTGCTGCATTTTTAGCAATTGCAGCATTTGTAATGGGTGACGGTATTTTAAAAGAGAAAAAAGACTAGACCCTTAATAATAAACCCTTGCCTGTTACATGATATGGCAAGGGTTTATTATTAATACCAAGGCAATAAACTTATTGCTGCTAAGGCTGTAAGTGGCAAGATTAATCGACTAAACCTTCTTCTTGGATAGCCAAAACCATAGCCTGGAAATCCGTAGCCAAAGAAGCGATTATCATCATGCTGACCTTGTTCTTGCTGACTATGTTCAATCGGAACTGCTAAATATACGTTCTCTTCATCTAACCCTGTAATAATTCCATCAACTGCTCTACCATCCTGTAATTCTGCATATACATAAGCATGCACATGATCTCTACATAAATTATACATTTGTTCTCGTTCATTAATAGACGTCATAAACTCATCCTCCTCACCAACTAGCCTATTCATAAGCCAAATAAATGGTGAATAGCCCGGCGGAACATTACCTTACAAAAATAAATGCGCAAGCGCCTGAATAGCGACTAAGGAAGTAAGGAAATATATTGTTAACGCTTTAGAGGTGGATCGGGACACGGCAATCTCGCCACAACATCAATAAAAGGAATATATTCAAAAAAAAAAGCAAGCTTGGATAATCGAATCCTCGCTTACTCTTTATTTGCTAGCTTGCACCCTGCGTTAAGTGCAGAGCCTTGATCAATCTGGAATTCCTAGAGCAATCTTCGCATAGCGTGACATATTGTCCTTACTCCATGGCGGACTCCAAACAATGTCTACTTTCAGTTCCTTTATCTCAGGAATATCTGCTAATGCAAATTGCACATCTCGTTCTATATGAGCTGAAAGCGGGCATCCCATTGCTGTAAGGGTCATGGATACGGTGCAAAATCCTTCATCATCTAATTCAACATCATAGATTAGTCCTAAGTTTACAATATCGATGCCTAGCTCGGGGTCAATTACGTTCTCGAGCGCACCCATAATATTTTCTTTTAAATCTGCATCCATTACGATACCTCCTCTTTACCTTCTTGTTTCTATTTAACCATATTTTTGCTTTTTAATAAACGATATAAATTATTTCAGTTTACAGGTGCTGTTCAAACCATTTTATCGTTTCCAAAATAGCATGTCTACTTACTTTATGATCACAATTTATTTCTTTAATAAACTTGATATTTTCTTGTTTGTCATATAGCTTCCTTGCCTCTTCATAGAACGAGTACGAATGGTCAAACGGCACAACCTGGTCTTTATCACCATGCCAAAATAAAACTGGACGTTGATTCAGCTTCTCAATCTGTGTCGATAAATCATAATGCTCAAGCTGTACATATAAATTTTCAATCATCACGTCTGTAACTGGAAGATCCATTACCTTCTTATAATTATTAATTAATTGCTTAGCAAACGTCGTTATTCGTGGAGAGCCCATTAGGACGGCTGCAGTTTTAATCCAAGGGTATTGTGTCAATGCTGCAGAGGTTGTAATTCCTCCCATACTCGTTCCGGCTACACCAAATCTACCATCTAAGATGAGCTTTTTCTGCTCATAATAATCCCGAATCTCTGAAAGTTCTTTTACATTTTGCATCACTATATCCCAGAAACCGATTGTCCTTTGAATGATTGATGTTGTTGTGTCTCTTTCTCCATGCATTTTACTGTCTGGAAGTACAACACGAAAACCTTTTTCAGCTAGTAGAAATGCGATATCTAAATTATGTTCCTTCGCACTCGTAAATCCATGAAAATAAGTAATCATTGGTAATGCTTCTTTTTTCTTATTCGAATCAACTACAACCAAACTTGGTATGGAATTTACGTTCTCCTTTATTATCCCAATCACTATGCTTCTCTCCTTAAGTTATGTATAACTCTATTTTAAATGCTAAGTTACAAAAGATGCAAATATTGTAAAATTAATATTGCTTTACATCTATTATGGAAGCAGTAATTCATTGGACACTATTAAGAAGAAAATTAAGATGAAAAGCTGATTTTCCGAAAAGAAAACCAGCCTTTTATTTGATATTCTAGGCTTCAACATCATAGCCTTGTTCTTCAATAGCTTCTTTCATATTTTTCAATGAAACTTTTGCTTCATCATAAGTAATTTCTACATTACTAGATTCTAAATTAACTTCAGCAGCTGATACACCATCTAATTTTTTTAATGCACCTTCTACTGACGCTTTGCAATGGCCACATGACATGCCTTGTACCATTAATGTTTTTTCCATAACCATTCACCTCCTTTAAATTAGTCTATAGTTTCACTCGTTTTAAGCGAAGTGAGTTAGAAACCACACTTACCGAACTTAATGCCATTGCTGCACCTGCAATCCATGGTGCAAGCAGTCCGATTGCTGCAACCGGGATTCCTGCTATATTGTAGCCGAATGCCCAGAAGAGGTTTTGACGGATATTTCTAATCGTCATATGGCTGATCTTAATTGCTTTCGGTATGAGCAATAGTTCACCACCAAGAATTGTAACGTCTGCAGCTTCAATTGCCACGTCTGTTCCTGTACCAATTGCAATTCCAATATCAGCGATTGCTAATGCAGGTGCATCATTTACCCCATCTCCAACCATTGCAACTTTTTTACCTTTAACCTGAATTTCCTTTACTTTATCCGCTTTTTCTTCAGGTAATACTTGGGCGATTACTTGATTAATGCCAACCTGTTTTGCAATTGCTTGGGCAGTCCTCTCATTATCTCCTGTTAACATGATAACTTCCAGGCCCTGCTCTTTTAGCTCTCTAATCGCTTGTGGTGCTGTCTCTTTAATCGTGTCTGCAACAGCAACAATTCCTCGATACTCACCATTAATAGCAATTAGCATAGCAGTTTTTCCATCCACTTCGTAATCGACCACTTCTTGTTCCGCACCACCAACTTCAATTTGGCACTCTTGCATTAATTTCCGATTACCAACAAGAATAGTATTATTTGAAATCATAGCTTCGATACCTTGCCCAGGTATAGCATTGAAACTATCTACTTCAAATAAATCAATATCATGCTCCGTTGCATAAGCAACAATTGCTTCTGCAAGTGGATGCTCTGAACCTTTTTCCGCACTTGCAAGTAACTGTAATGCTTCCTCATCACCTGTAAAGTTTGTTACTTCAGGTTTACCTTTTGTGATGGTACCTGTTTTATCAAGAACGATTGCCTCTAACTGATGCGTTCTTTCTAGGTGTTCTCCACCTTTAAAAAGAATTCCGTTCTCTGCAGCCTTTCCCGTACCAACCATAATGGATGTTGGTGTTGCAAGCCCCAAAGCACAAGGACAGGCAATAACAAGTACAGCTATTGCTGCGACTAAAGCAGGTTCAAATTGACCAGGCTCTACAAACACTATCCATGCAATAAATGTTAGAATGGCAATTCCTACAACTATCGGTACGAAATAGCCAGATATAACATCAGCTAGTCGTTGAATTGGTGCTTTCGATCCTTGTGCATCCTCGACTATTTTCACAATCGATGCAAGGGCAGTATCCTTACCTACTTTTGTCGCTTCCATTTGAATCGAGCCATTTTTGTTTATCGTCGAACCGATAACAGTCGCGTCAACATCCTTTTCAATTGGGATAGATTCTCCAGTAATCATCGATTCATCGACAGATGTTCTTCCCTTTATAACTATACCGTCAACTGGTATTTTCTCTCCAGGTTTTACCACCAGCCAGTCACCAACGACAACTTCCTCAACTGGAATCATAATTTCTTGACCATTTCTTATAATGCGAGCTTCTTTAGCCTGTAAATTAAGCAACGAGGATAGGGCATTCGTTGTCTGGCTTTTTGCTCTTGCCTCCAAATACTTACCAAATAAAATCAATGTGATTAATACAGCACTTGTTTCAAAGTATAAGTGAGGCATATATTCGGGATTGCCGATGGTCTTAAATGCTTCGAATAAACTATAGAAATAGGCAGCACTTGTACCTAATGCAACTAATACATCCATATTGGCTCCACCATTTTTCAGGTTCTTAAAGGCACCAACATAAAATTGCCAGCCGATGATAAATTGAACTGGTGTTGCTAAAGCAAATTGGAACCAAGGATTCATGAATATATCCGGTATTGTCAGATTAAATAAATGAACCAACATGGTTAATAATAGCGGTACAGATAACACTGCTGAAACAACTAATTTTGTCTTCATATTTTTAATTTCTTTTTCTTTATGTGTTTGCTTTTCCGCTGCTTCCGCTTTAGGTTTCGCATCATAACCCACATTTTTGATTTTCTCAATTAATGCTTTCGTATCTGTGAGTCCAGGGTTATATTCTATGGATGCTGTTTCTGTTGTTAAGTTAACAGTTGCAAGCTTTACCCCTTCTTGCTTATTCAATACCTTTTCAATTCGATTCGAACAGGCAGCACAGGTCATTCCAAAGACATCTAATTCTGTTTTTTCTATTAAAACACCGTAGCCGGCATTTTCAATTTTCTTCGTAATGTCTTCTATGGAAGTTTTCTCTGAATCATAATCTACGGTTGCTTTTTCTGTCGTTAAATTAACTTGTGCTTCTACTCCATCCATTTTATTTAAAGTTTTTTCAATACGGCTGGAACATGCAGCACAGGTCATTCCTGTAATTCCAAGTGTTGCATGATTTATTTCGCTCATAATAGCCCCCCCTTATTTAGAAAACTGCTTCATCACACTCATTAATTCATCAATTGTTTCATTACCTTCCCCTGATTGAATAGCATCACTTACACAATGTTTGATATGTCGCTCAGTAATAGAAAATCCAACATTTTTAAGTGCAGCTTGAATGGCACTAATTTGAACTAATATATCTACGCAATAGCGATCTTCATCAACCATCTTCTGAACTCCACGAACCTGACCTTCGATTCTCTTCAAACGGTTAATGATTGCTTGTTGTTCATCTTTCGTTCTTGGAGTAATTGGGTGTTCATGTAAGAATTTATCCATATGAATCACTTCCTTATACTTTATATTTATACTATACCCCCCTAATGTATTATTGTCAAATAATACTGCCTATTTAAATTCCCAATAGAAGTCTGTTTGCTGTTTATATGTTTTAGTTTAATTGAATAAATAACGGGTAGTTTATATTTTGTACATTAAATTAATATAACAGGAGGATTTAATCATTATGTCACATGAACAACACCAAGAACTAATCCAGTCATTACATGAGTGTGCAGTAGCGTGTAATCATTGTTATGGTGCATGCCTGAAAGAGGAAGACATCAAGATGATGACAGAGTGTATACGATTGGACAGAGAATGTGCTGACATTTGCTCTTTTTTAGAACAGGCCTTATCAAAAAACACACCATTTGTTTCTGAATTAGCCTCCGTATGTGCTAAAATTTGCGAATCATGTGGGAACGAATGCAAAAAGCATAATCACGAACACTGTCAGAAATGTGCTGATGCTTGCTTCAAATGTGCAGAAGCTTGTAAAAATGTTGCCTAAATGAACCATATGTAAATAAGTTACCCATAGCAGCTCCTGAGCCATTTTTTATCTATATAAATAGGGTTTCCATATTAAATTTGTTTTTCATAGACTATCATTCCCCCTGAAAACTTGCATATAAAATGCAGGGTTTCAGGGTAAAGTAGTGTTGATAATAGTAGTGGAGGATGGTAAAAATGAAAAGGTATAGACTAATAGTAGGACTTGTCTCTATGTTCGTGTTATTTGTATTGGCAGCTTGTTCCAGTGAAACAGAAGAAACGAATCCTGAAGAAAACACAGGTACCAAAACTGAGTCCAACACAGAAGAGGAAATGGAATCTAGTACAAATGAAGACATGGAAGGTATGGACCATTCAGAAATGAATATGTCCAGCTCTGGAGAAATTCCAGAAGGAGTGAAAGAAGCTGAGAATCCAACATATGATGTTGGGAATCAAGCAATTATAGAAACAGATCATATGGAAGGTATGAATGGTGCTGAAGCAACGATTGTTGGTGCTTATGATACTACAGTTTATACTGTTTCCTATAATCCTACAACTGGTGGAGAAAAAATTAAAGATCATAAATGGGTAATTCACGAAGAATTAGAAAGTCCTGGTGAAGCACCGTTAGAACCTGGTACAGAAGTAATCCTAAAAGCAAATCATATGGAAGGTATGAATGGCGCAACCGCCGAAATTGATTCTGCGGAAGAAACAACTGTCTATATGGTTGATTTTGTTCCCACTACTGGTGGAGAGGAAGTAACAAATCACAGATGGGTTACAGAAAGTGAATTATCACCAGTTGAATAAATAAAAGACAAGATTTACTATTTACTTAAGAGGCTTATTTATATGAACAAGCCTCTTAAAGCTTAATATAACAGTTAAATTCTTCATTATGCCGTTTAACCATTCTAGTAAATTATAGTTGCAATCCCTCTTCTTAATTATCTTAACTCTTTGAGAATGGTGGAATGCTTAATACCTGAAAAAGTTCGTTTGCAATTACAATATTGTTCGCTTGATCTCATCTGTTTTTGTTTTTATTAATAGATTACCTTTTAAATAAGTAAGTAAGAGACAAAGGCTCGAAACCTTAATCGTCAAACCAAGTTTTTGGGAACTATCAGAAACAATTTCGGCTCCTATTTCACTGAATGATTTTACGTTCTCAACTATAAGAAACGTGGAAAGCTCACCATAGTACTGTAATTAGGAACGTAATCCGGCTAGCAATCTTAGGTGCACAGGTTTTTTACATATTGCTTTTTAAACGTTTTAAAATACGGTGGTAATCATCCTAATCAATCCCTGGAGCAAATTGTTCTGGAAGCTCTGGAAAATCAGGCACAGCCGTACCCTCTCGCATTCCGTCAATAACTCAGGGTAGAACATCGAACCAGTGTGACTAGATTCCGTCAGCTGAACTTTTGACCCCTACTTCTATAAACATCTTGCCAGCCTGGTTGGAACAATGAGATCAAGTTTAGCTGATGAAGGATGAAGTATTGCTTTAATTTAGGTAAGGCACCATTTCGTGATAGAAGAAACTTAAATCTTTTCCTCTATAATATTAAAAATTCTTTAAATCCTTTTTAAGATAGTAATGTTTATAATCTCTCCCTACGTTATCTAGACACCCAAACATTTGATAGCCATTCTTCTCATAGAAACCCAGTGCTTGAAAACTCAAAGTATCTACTTTTATAAAATCACATTCTTTTTCAATAGCTATTTTCTCAATTTCTAATAATAATTTAGTTCCAAAACCTAATTTCCGTATGTTCTCATCTATCATAAAGGTTTGAATTTCTAACCAGTTCCAACACACTTCAGCAAGTATTCCTCCAAATACAAAGCCATTTTCGTCCTTCAAAAATAAATTGATTTCTTCGTACCTGCCTCCTAAATCTTCTGGCAAATGCTTTAAATTAAACTTATAAAGTTCATCATCAATATATTGTTTAGCCTTTTTATTTAGTTCTTTAGTAATTTGCAAATTCATTATTCATTTCCCCTTTTGATTTCTTTTTTTATCCTTATAATGGAACGATATATAAAGAAAACCATTTTGTAAATAATCTTTCTTATACCCTGTCCCGTTAGATTCCGCTGTGATAGTGATTTGTTTATTGGGCAGTAATGTCTTGTAAATCCCATAGCTGTGCTGTGTGTAATAAGAGTCTATCCGATTACAAATGGAGGAACAGGCAAACACCCGGACTAATATAATAGTACAGTAAAAATAACCCTGCATGATAAAAGTAAATGGATATGGGAGTGTTATTATGGGAGCTATTAATGGGACGGATTATATTAAACGCTTAAATCAGCTGGATACTGAAATTTGGCTGGATGGGAAAAGGATTGAGGGAAAAATCTCTGAGCACCCTGCATTCAAAGGAATTCTTCAGACAAAGGCTGCCCTATATAATATGCAGCATGATTCTGAAATTAAAGATGAGATGACTTTCCATTCACCAGAAACGGGGGAATCTGTTGGGCTTTCCTTCTTGCAGCCCAAAACGAAGGATGACTTAATAAGAAGACGAAAGGCCAGTGAGCACTGGGCCAGACAAACAGGTGGCTTGTTAGGAAGAAGTCCCGATTACCTCAATTCCGCTTTAATGAGTTTCGCCTCTTCTTCTCCCTTATTAAGAGGAAGAGTCAATTGTTTTCCAGAAAATCTCCAATCCCTATATGAATTGGCGATGAAAAAAGACCTTTCATTCGCCCATACATTTGTCTCACCCCAAGTAAATCGTTCCGACTCATATTTAGAATCATCTGAAGAAGAACCTGTTGCTGCCCGGGTGATTGACCGAAATGATGATGGTATAGTAATTAAAGGCGCACGCCTCTTAGCTACTCAAGGCGGATTAACCGACGAAGTATTAGTTTTTAGTATTCCTAAATTTTTGCTAGATGAAGATGAAGCATTCGCTTTTTCCATTCCATCAGATGCGAAGGGTTTAAA
Source organism: Oceanobacillus zhaokaii (assembly GCF_003352005.1). Lineage (GTDB taxonomy): Bacteria > Bacillota > Bacilli > Bacillales > Amphibacillaceae > Oceanobacillus > Oceanobacillus zhaokaii. The sequence continues at coordinate 1,491,631 of NZ_CP024848.1, read as the reverse complement.
ATTTATTTGCAGAGAGTCATTTGTTGGTGGAGATTCTTTTTTTAATCACCCTTTAAGCTCTCGATTCGAAGAAATGGATACCATTCTTGTTTTCGACAATGTACTCGTTCCGTGGGATCGAGTATTCTATTATGACAATGCTATAGCAGCTGCAGATCTCTCATTCCAAAGTTCTTTTAACAGTTTTACGATCCATCAAGTCGTGACCAGACAAATTGTCAAAACAGAATTCATTTTAGGTCTGGCTGAGCTTCTTGTACAGACTATTAACGTGAGCGAGTATCAACATATTCAAGAAAAGCTGTCAGAGATCATCATTGGACTTGAAACAATGAAGGCTCTGTTAGAAAAGTCTGAGAATGATGCAGCATTAGACCAGTGGGGAACAATGCGGCCGAATATTGTTCCGCTTCAGGTTGCCAATAGCATCTTCCCTAAAATTTATCCCCGCTTCATTGAAATTATTCAATTAATTGGGGCTAGCGGACTCGTTGGTCTGCCTACTGAAAACGCATTTAATTCCTCAATTCGAGCCGATCTCGACCAATATCTTCAATCAGCAACCAAAAACGCAGAGGATCGAGTGAAGATATTTAGATTAGCCTGGGACCTGACAATGAGTTCATTTGGAACGAGACAAACCCAATATGAAAGGTACTTTTTTGGAGACCCCATCCGATCATCAAGCCGTCTATACAAAGCATATCCACTTACTGATTATGTAAATGAAGTTAGCAATTTCTTAGACCAGGAAACTGGAGAATAACAAGAAAATCATTTGTAATTTAGGATCAAAATTTAAGGTTTTTATTAGATATCTATACTTCTAAAACAGCCTGTCCGAGTAGAAAGAAATTTTTACTCTAGAGGCAGGCCTTTATGGTGATTGAATCATTTGGCTGTTTAATACCAAAAACTACCCGACGTATTGAACTGATATATTGCAATGGATTTCCCTAAAATACTCGTTTTCATTTTAGAAGGGCGGTTTCTTTTACTGCGAAACAAGTAGATACCTACTCCATTTGATTTAATTAACCAAAATCCTCCTCTAGCAATAATCAATATTAGCATAATATTTCAATCTTTCCAAAATTAAAAGACAATCAATTCAATGATCGTCTTGTTCCATAATTGGACCAGTTAGCTCAATAAGAAATAAGACGCCGCCGATACAACAATCTCATCTCGATTGTTCTATTACGGAGCAAAATCCATTTGACCAGTAAACAGTAAGAAATCACTATTAACCAAAAATACAACTAATTAGACCGTGTTTTTTTGGTGCACCCCGTTCATGTTTTCAAATAAACACCTCTTCTTTTAATTAAACTTATTCAACTAGTAAGATAAACTAATACATTCGGTTATTCGATTAAACGCCATTTAGTTGAAGAGGACTATCAACCAATAAATTCCCTTAATAGCTCGTTAAACTTGTTACGTTCTTCCCAGAAAAGACCGTGACCACTGTAATGAAACGGAACAAGCTGTGAATTTTTTATTTGTTGATTCAGTTCATTTGCTTGTGCAAACGGAATAACTTTGTCGTGAACACCATGAACTATTAAGGTAGGGACAAGTATTTTTTGCAAATCTGCATAAAGCTTCTCATCTCTTAGTGTAATTATGATTGCCGCCGTTGACCACCCTGCTGCCTCTAAGCCCAATTGAAAAAACCACTCAGAGAATGAGCTTGTTATATATTGAAAGAAAAAGTTGTCTGTCACTTCTCGCATCATCTTAGGGCGGTCATTTAACGCTTGAGTAAGGAATCTAGTTGCAGTTTCTTTAGAAAATCCTATAGGGGCTGCAGCGTCTACTAGTACAAGGTTGGATACTCCGTAACCATTATGTCGGGACATATACCGAATCGCAATTGCTCCACCTGTTGAGTGACCTACAAGAGTGAAATTATCTAATTGAAGTACATCAACTACTGCTCGTATATCATCTGACAATCTGTCAAAATTGTATCCACCTATTGGCTTATCCGACTTCCCAAACCCTCTCCAGTCAATACCGATACAACGGTAACCCATAAAGGGAAGAACATCAAATTGATATTCAAACTGTTTATGGCTTAACGGCCAACCATGTAAAAACACTATCTTCTTACTTCCCTCGGGATTTATATCTTCTACATATAATTTTATGCCTGATTCTACAGTAACATAATATCCCACACCAATTCCCCCTAGAAATAGCTTCCCAATAAGATATTCATTTAGGCAAACACAGGTGAATACCTATTAACTTATTCGCACTCCGTGTCATCAATGATAATGGACGTTGCTTATTGAATTAAAATGACATCTTAGTTCAATAACTCTCCCCTCTATACTACTGTAATATTCAAAAAACACTGTTTGAAGAGAAAGTCGATCAACCTAATGATCGACTTGTTTAACTCTTGCACTAGAATGCTCCTAAGTTAATTTACTTTGATTTAAAATAAATTATTTCAGGATCTCCTTCATCCAAATTTTCAACAACTCCACTTTGTATGAAACCATTTGCAATAAAAACTTTTTGCATTTCTTTGTTTGATTGATTGGTTGAAGGAAATACTTTTTTGGTAGGTGATATTTTTACAAAATAATCCATCAAGGATGTTGATAGCATCAGTAACTGATAATTAAGAATTTAGATAAACAGGCAAATACCTAATTCGCTTGCGTAATCTTATGCATTCAGGAAAACCTATAACATAAGGAGGCGAATGACATGGGAAAAAATGAGTTAAGCGAGTTTAAAGGACGCGTCATGAAAGCGAAAGGGTACATGATCGACAATGGGATTCCGGATGCGGTCAAATACGAGGTTGCAAAAGAGCAAGGAGTCCCGTTAAAGGAAGGCTACAATGGACACCTAACCTCCGAACAAGCGGGGAAAGTTGGTGGTCCAATTGGAGGAAACATGGTGAAAGAAATGGTGAGGATGGCACAGGAACAAATGAAAAAGAAATAAGCAAACAACCCTGCTGGTTGAAAAAACAAACAGACAGGGTTGTTTTATCGCAGTGTAACTGGCTGTAAGACTCCCACTTCGAGAATAGGAAAAAACCTGAAAATTCTAAGTGGGAGATCAACAGCCAGTAACGGCCCTATTGCCTCAACTTTATCGTGCATTTCATCCGCAGCAAAATGTTTAAACGTTCGGGTTTCTGTGATTAAAACACTTATTTCTTTTTCAAACTACCACCCAACATAGGCATGGAATCTATTTCATTTCTTTAAGAACGGCTAGGAAATATTCCCAGTTATTCAACATTGATGGTATACTGACATGCTCATTTGGAGTATGTACATCAAAAATATCGGGACCAATAGAAATAGCGTCTAATCCGGGGATTTTTTCGATAAAAATACCGCACTCTATCCCTGCATGCACTGAAGTAACTTCAATATTTTTTCCTTCTCTTTCATAATATACCTTTTCAAATAATTTGCGTATTGCGGAATCAGGATTGTATGGCCATTCTGGATAATCAGAAGTAACTCTAAAATTGCAATCTAAGCTTTCAGCAATCAATCGACATTGATCAGTAATCGCATATTTGCGGCTTTTCACTGAACTTCTTACATCACTTTCTATTATAATTGAGGTTTTAGTTGTATCCACTTTACCTACATTAAGTGAGCTCTCTACTAGCCCTTTCAAATCCATACTCATGCTTTGGATTCCATTTGGTAAGACAAAGAGAGATGTTATTACCTTACGTTTTGTTTCCTCTGAAAAACATGTCGACAAGGAGTCTTCTGCTTGCTTCAGTTCAATGAAAACATCAGGGTCAGAAATAGCAAATTCGTTTTTAAGCGTATTCGTCCATGTTTGTATTTCTCTATGCAATAGACCGACTTCACCTTCTGGCAAAGCGATGGTAACGGTTGTTTCACGAGGGATTGCATTAGATGCCATACCGCCACGCACATGTTGGATTACAAAATTAACATTAGTCGACAGGTCATACAACAGGCGTCCGATTAGTTTAATCGCATTTCCTCGTTCCTGATCAATTTCAATTCCGGAATGTCCACCAATTAAACCTTTCACCGATAGATTATAACTCACGTAATCCTCATGTGTAGGTTCTTCTATTAGCGGTATTTCTAAAATTGTCTGTAAACCCCCTGCACCACTGACCAACAGTTTATTGTCTTCCTCTGAATCAATATTTACAAAAATTTTTCCTTCCAAAAGGCCAGGATCAACGGATAATGCACCCTTCATTGTTGTTTCTTCCTCTGTCGTAATGACAATTTCGAGGGCTGGATGCGGTTTATTCGCAGCATCCAGTAATGCTAATGCATACGCGACCGCTACACCATTATCTGCTCCGAGCGTTGTATCTGTCGCATATAACATATCGTCTTTGATTCGTAGCTTTAAAGGGTCTTTATTAAAATCATGAATTGTTCCCACATTTTTCTCACACACCATATCCATATGTCCTTGGATAATTACTGTCGGTCCATGTTCATATCCTGCTGTAGGAGGTTTTTTGATAATAACATTTAATGCCTCATCCTGAATTACTTCTAATTCACGCTTCCTGGCAAAGCGGACGAAGTAATCACTAATTTCTTTTTCGTTTCCAGAGCCTCTCGGTATTTGGGATATTTCGGAAAAGAAATGAAATACGGGTATCTCATTTAGTTTTTGTAAACTATCGTACATCGTTTTTTCTCCTCTCTAGTTACAAGTCCAACTTTTTTAAACCCATACAAATAAATGGATAAATAGAAGGTAAATTAAACCAACAATATAAAGGATGATTAATAATGGAATAAGAAATCTTGCCCACTTAACCCAGGATAATCCAGCAATTGCCAAACTGGCCATCAGTTGACCATTGGTAGGTGTAAGTGCATTGGAAATCCCATCGCCTATTTGAAAAGCCAGTACGGCAGTTTGCCTGTTTACTTCAAGCAAATCAGCTAACGGCGCTATGAGCGGCATCGTTAATGCAGCTTGTCCACTTCCTGAACTAACAATATAGTTGATAACATTCTGCACACCATAGATCCCAGCTACTGCAAATGTTGACGGAAGGCCTTCAATTAAACCAGATAACGAGTAGACGATCGTATCAATCGCATTTGCATTTTCCAAGATGACGACTGCACCATGCGCTAAACCAACAGCCAATGCTGCTACAACCATATCATTACATCCCTTTGTAAATGATTCGGCTATCTGATTATACTTCATTTTGGCAATGATCCCTACAATGACACCCATGATTAAAAATAGGGAAGCGATTTCCTTCATATACCATCCATAATTGATGATACCAAAAGGAATGATTAATATCGTAAGAAGAAAAATAATCAAAATAACTCCATTACTTTTTGTTAATTGATGACTAAAAGTTGGGTTTTCATCTTCTGAAATTAATTGTTTATCACTATATACAAGACTTTTCTCAGGACTTTTCAGTATCTTTCTAGCATATCGCATGACATAAATATTTGTAATAATAATCAAGATTGCTAATAAAACAATTCGCACGAACATTCCTGAGAACAATGGTAATTCTGCAATACCTTGTGCCACCCCAACATTAAATGGATTTGTAACGCCTCCCGCATATCCAAGGGCCGTACCAATCATGGGGGCAGCCACTGCAATGATTCGGTCAAATCCCAGTTTAAGCAGGAAAGGTAAAAGTATAATTAAGTATGGGATACTCTCTTCAGCCATACCAAAAGTTGCCCCACAGACAGCAAAAAACGTTATTAATATAGGGATTAAATAAATTTCATTCCCTTTTAGCTTTGTTATTAACCTGTTAAACAAACCTTCAATCGCACCAGTACTTGTTAAAATTCCAAATGATCCACCAACAATAAACAATAAAAAGATGATATCTGCACTTTGAACCATTCCATCAAATACAGCGGTGAAGATATCCAGGAAGCCTGCTGGACTTACATCGGTTGCATGATATGTCCCATTTATAACAAGCGTTCTTCCATCTTCATTCGTTTCTCGGTCATATTCACCAGCTGGAATGAAATAAGTCATAATTGCTAAGAAAACAATAATACCAAATAAGATAATAAAGGTATGTGGTATTTTTGACTTTCCCTTATTGTTTGGTTCCTGATTCTCTACTTTTTCAGCTAACATTATGAAACACCCTACTTTCTTAAACGAAACAAATCACTTCAAAATACTTCATCTCGGTAAAGTGATAAATTGATAAAGTAATTATATACTATTAAATTTAGCTAGACAAGGTGTTTTTGTAAAAAGCTGTCCCAAGGTCTTTCAAACCTAAAACCAAATTGCACACAAAGAATCCGCCTGATATCTCATTCCCATCACTTTATAGTTGTTTCCCGCTAGTCAGGTTAATATTACTTTACATCTGACCATTAGACTTATAAACTTAGTGCTATGAGGTGAATGAAATGAAAAACAGACATTTAATTTCTTTAGATTTAGACGGTACACTTTTAACTGATAATAAAGTAATCAGTTCACAAACAAAGCAGACAGTACTTACTGCGATGGACGAAGGGCATATTGTTGTCATTGCAACAGGCAGGCCACATCGTTCTAGTATTAACTACTATCATGAACTTGGTTTAAAAACACCTATGGTTAACTTTAATGGTGCACTGCTTCATCACCCAACAAATAAGAATTGGGATGCACTGCATAATCCAATGCCAATACGAACAGCACATGCAATCATTGATGCATGCTTCGATTTAAATGTAAATAATATACTTGCTGAAGTAATCGATGATGTCTACCTTGCACAATATGATGAAAAGCTCATCGAGATTTACCAAGAGTCACCAGATGATCCACCATTCAAAATCGGAAATATAAAACAAACATTACAAGAGGATCCTACTTCTATCTTAGTTCTGCCAAAGGAAGAGCAAATAGAAATGTTAAGAAATCATTTAGATGATTACCATGCAGAATTTATTGAGCACCGAAATTGGGGAGCACCATGGAATATCATTGAAATTATTAAAAAAGGCATGAATAAAGCGGTTGGCTTGCAGAAGATTGCCCATTATTATGACATACCTAAAGACCGGATTATTGCCTTTGGTGATGAGGATAATGATTTAGAAATGATTGACTATGCTGGTGTTGGAGTTGCGATGGGTAATGCAATACCCAATTTAAAAAAACTTGCTAAGCATATTACCAAAACAAATGAGCAGAATGGAATTGGGATTTTCCTTGAGGAATATTTGAAGCTCAACGTCAAAACAAACTAGTTACCTTTTGTTTCCATGCTTATAAATTAAGAAGAAAACCAATACTAGTAATGAACGGAAAATCGTTCACTCTTCTTCTCTTAGCGGTTTCTATTGGAAATTTGTACTGTTTTTCATTTCGATTGATGTATTTTTCGAAGGAGGAATCATCATGGGAAAAGGAAGTAAATCAAGAAGATTTACGCAGCAAGGTTCTGATTCTGTTAAAAAGCATGCTGAACGATTTCCATATCGTTCCACTTTAGCAGAGGCTGAGGCTGAGCGAAAACAGTAACCAGCAAAATACCCAGGGAATCCTGATTTACCAAGCTGACATCCTGCTATTTCTTTAGTGGGGTGTCCCTTTAATACTTTTTAAATGATACTATTTCTGCTACTATAGAAGTAAGTATGATTAGGAGGGATTTATTATGGGCGTTCGTATTGAACCTACACCAAATCCAAATGCAATGAAATTTTCAACAGATAGTATTATCTTTGAAGGAACAAATAGTGTATCTGTCATGCCAGGTGACACGAGTGAACATGCGATACTAAATGATTTAATGAAGCTTGATGGTGTTGATAACGTGTTTGGTTACCAAAACTTTATTACCGTAAATAAGAAATTTGATGTAGAATGGGAAAACATTACATCAAGTATTCAAGAAGTAATCGCCAAGCACGGTTATTAGAAATCTAGGGGGGTTCCCCAGCCTTTTGGAGACAGAGTTAATGCACTTATTCGTTAAGAAAGTTTATATACTTTCTAACTATTAAAAAAGTACATAAGGAACAAAAAAGAGAGCGATTATTTCACGATGATCGCTCTCCTTCTCTGTCATAATCTATTCTCTTCGAAAGACACCATATATTCCAGCAGTCTCAATAATGTTTGTAAAAGCATTTGGATCGACTTCTTGAATAATTTTTTCTAAGTCGTATAACTCATATCTTGTTATCACGAGATAGAGCATGCTTTTCTCTGACTTCGTGTATGCACCTTTTGCAGGTAAAATTGTAATCCCACGCACCATAATTTTATGAATCGCCTGCTGTAATTCTTCAGGCTTATGCGTTACAATCATAGCTGTAACCTTTTCATAGCGAGTATGGATCGCATCGATTACACGTGTTGTTACATAGAGTGCAACCATTGTATATAACGCATTTTCTGGTTCGTATAAAATTCCTGATAGAACAATAATAACTGCATTAATGACTAAAATAAAGCTGCCAATAGGCTTGTCCTTCTTGCGTGACAATACCATTGCAATAATATCTAATCCACCAGTAGATGCACCATGCTTCAACGTCAGCCCAACACCAGCTCCCGCGATTACCCCTCCAAATACGGCATTGAGAATAATATCATCAGACAATGCAAAAACCGGAATAATTTGTAAAAACAGTGATGAAAACATTACAGATACAATACTATATAATGTAAAGCCCTTCCCTACTTTATACCACCCAAGTATTAAAACTGGTATATTTAACACAAATAACAATATCCCTGTACTTATGCCAATTCCAAGGAAATCCTGAAAAACACTGGCTATAAGCTGAGCAGCACCAGTGAAGCCACTGGCATAAACATTGGCTTCAATAAAGAAGAAGTTTAATGAAACAGCATTTAATAATGCGCCAATAATAACGATAATAATCCGTTTTGCTTCAATCATAAACATGATTCGGTTCCTCCTACTACGACTATACTTTGACTAACTAACTTTATAGCTTTAAACTAAAAGATACATAATGACAATTTAAATAGAAAGTTGGTGTAACGATGACGGTAAAAATTCTTGCCGATTCTGCAACTGATTTATCAAAAGAACATTATAACGAATTTGACATTGAAATGGTACCATTAACTGTTCATTTAGATGAAAAAGATTACCAAGATGGAGTTACAATCGAACCTTTAACAGTTTACAATGCTATGCGAGACGGCAAAGTTCCTAAGACATCTCAAGTTTCTCCTTTAACATTTAAAACTATTTTTACATCTTATGCTGAGAAGAATCAACCTTTAGTATACATTTCGTTTTCATCACAGCTTTCTGGTACATACCAAACCGCTAAGATGATGCTTCAAGAGGTTTTGGAGGAATATCCCGAGGCACCTATCCAGATTGTTGATACAAAGTGCGCATCATTAGGATATGGACTCGTTGTCCTGCATGCAGCTAAGCTCGCAAATTCGGGTGCATCTATGCAAGAAATAGTTGATGACGCTACCTATCAGGCAGAACATATGGTACATCTCTTTACCGTAGACGATTTGGAATATTTATATCGTGGTGGGCGTGTTAGTAAAACTGCTGCTTTTGTCGGTTCTTTATTAAAAATCAAACCACTTTTACATGTGGACGACGGCAAACTAATTCCTCTCGAAAAGATTAGAGGCTCTAAAAAGGTGTTTGGTCGTATGCTTGATATGATGGAAGAACGTGGTACTGATTTCAAGAATCAAACAATCGGAATTTGTCACAGTGATGATCTCGAACGTGCAACCCAGCTTGCTAATAAAGTAAGTGAAAAGTTCAACCTCAATATTGATGATATCGAAATCGTCATGATTGGCGCGGTCATTGGTGCACATGTTGGTCCCGGTACAATTGGCTTATTCTTCTCAAATAAACCAACTCACTAATTAATAATTACTTGTCCAAATAAGTACTGGACAAGTTTTTTATTTGAAATAATTCAAGAGTAAATATTTAGCATGCTTATTCAAACATGTACATATAGTTTATAAAGGCTTTATATGTATTATTTGAGGAGGATATCCATGCTAATCCATGAATTGGTCCACGCATTTGCTAGTGAACGAAATTATACACCTGATTCGGTCGACCAACTTTTAGATTTTTACCAGTATAAATATATCACTGAAGAGATTGATATTAAAAATTATCGAAGAATATTTGATTGTCTACATAAACAAGGTGCAATTTCGGCTCATGAATACGAACAACTTGAAAAGTCCTTATAGGGCTTTTTTGTTTTTTACAAATCATTTTTGGGGAAGATAGAAAAGAAGAATAAAAAGGAGTTGAGGATCCAATGAATATGGAAAATAATAATGGAGTAGTAACACCGCCAGCACAGCAACAACAACAGCAACCTGGATTCGAATCAGAAATGGTCCCTAGACCAGAGTATATTCGAGAGAATTATCAAGGTAGTGGTAAATTAAAAAATAAAGTAGCGGTTATTACCGGTGGAGATAGCGGAATTGGTCGCGCAGTTAGTGTGCATTTTGCTAGAGAAGGTGCAGATGTTGCGATTATTTATCTTAATGAGCATGAAGATGCTAATGAAACGAAGCGTTTAGTAGAAAATGAAGGTCAAAAATGTTTATTGATTAGTGGCGATATTGGCGATCAATCATTTTGTGATACTGCCATTAATGAAGTTTTTAGTACGTATAAGAAAATCGATATCCTTGTAAATAATGCAGGTGAACAGCACCAACAAACAAACTTCTTAAATATTTCGAGTGAGCAATTGGAAAAGACATTTCGCACGAATATATTTAGTATGTTCTATTTAACCCAAGCAGTCATTCCAAATATGAAAAATGGCAGTTCTATTATTAATACATCCTCGATTACTGCCTATAAAGGAAATATCGATCTAATTGACTATTCCGCTACAAAGGGGGCAATAACAGCATTTACTAGATCACTTTCTGGTTCACTTGTAGATAAGGGCATTCGCGTAAATGGGGTGGCTCCTGGTCCCATTTGGACACCATTAATCCCTGCTAGTTTTGATAAACAAAAGGTAGATTCATTTGGTGGAAATACACCAATGAAACGACCAGGACAACCTGAAGAATTAGCACCTGCATACGTATATTTGGCTAGTGAAGATTCTAGCTATGTAACAGGACAGATGATACATGTAAATGGTGGTACTATTGTGAATGGCTAATATAATCAGAAATGGCAAACGGAAATTTCCGTTTGCCATTTTTCATTTCGTTTTTTCATTCTTTTTCCCTTTCCTGCTTAGATAAATAACACCCACTACAAATAGCAAGAAAATAATACCTACAAAACTAATAAATGCCCAGTTAATCCCTGTATCCGGTCCTATAGAATATACCTCTGCCGTTTCCCGTGCTAGCCCGACTCGATATTCTCCATTTTCGTTTTCCCTTACTAAATTATCACCAAGATATCCCTTAAGCTGCATACCGGAATCAATTTCAGCTATATCGACATAGGCCGATTCACTACCATTATTAATTGCAATATACATCGTTTCATCCTCTAATGTACGTTTAAACACACTCATAGAATCACTCGAGCCAACCAAAGCGAAATCACCATGCTGTAATACTGGGAACCGACTTCGCAAAGAAGAAATTCGTTTATGGAATTCTTTTAATTCTGAATCACCACTATTAAATGGAACAAGTCGTTGTGATTCTTCAGCATTTCCACCATACATTGGTAATTCTGTCCCTTGCAGTATTGTAGGTGTTCCGGGCGATGTATAAATATAGGTTAAAGCCAATGACCAAGCCGTTAATGCATTACGTCCATTGTTAGCAAATTTTTGAGTAAATCTCTCTCCCTTAAAATTATCAATGTACAATAACCCATCTTGCTTGTCGCTATTTTCCCATGTATTATAAATGGTCTCAACAGATTGATCAGGCTTAGCAAATACATCTGACATTGACTCATATAGTAATTGATTTTCAACTGCATCTAACTTAGTCTCTGTCATTAATTGGTCAATATTTTCATCTGTTTCTAATATATCACCTAGTAGATAGAAATCTGGCCGTAATTCCTTTATTTCAGTTGTAAATTGCTCTACAAAATCAAGGGGCGCTTGATCAACCGCCTGGAGCTTAAACCCATCCAATTTTGTCTCCTTCATCCAATATTTGGCAACCTCTATTAAATATGCTGCTACCTCTGGATTATCTAAGTTTAGCTTGGACGTATTTTCCATCCACTCTGTAGTAGCTTCGGAAGATTCGACTATCCATTCTTCTTTCTCAGGGTCTTCTGAGAAAGAATGACTGCTAGCTACATAATTAGTCACAAATTCTAATACAACCTTTATATCGCGTACATGTGCCTCATTTATTAACTGATTTAAATCATCTATCGTCCCGAACTGTTCCTCAATGGAATAAAAATCCTCTATCCAGAAACCATGAAAACCATTTTCTGCATTTTCCATGATAGGCGAAAGAGAAATTATTGTAACCCCTATTTCTTCAAGATCATCAAGCTTTGCAATAATTCCCTGCAAATCTCCGCCATGATAACTTATCGGATTTTCAATGTCAACTTGGTCATCCCGTTCATAATCCCCATTATTATAACGATCAATTAATATATTATAAATAACTTCTTCGTGTATCGGCTGTTTTTCAGCAAATACAACGGTTTCATTACCCACTAATAAAAATATTATCATGAAAACGAATACTAAAACCTTCTTCATTCATTTCTCCCCACCATCTATGTAATCTTTCTTGTTCTATTATTAATCATAGACACGAATAGTCAATAAAAACTGTTATTTTGTTGAAAAGACTTCACTTTTCCATTTAGTAATAGTTATTCTTCGATTTAAACGTATTATTGGTATTGAATTCCACTGTCTCTAAAAATTACAACAGACAATGCAAATTGAAAAGGCTGCCCCATGATTTGAGGCAACCTCCAGATATCCTTAATTTATATATCAATACCTAATGGCAAACGAACAAACCCTAAAACCAACACAATTATCAATGCGATAACAAATTGTATCCATGCACTTGTTGTCGGTTTCCCTTTAGATATTTTAATAAGAATCATTTCCATCGCAGCAATTAGCCAAATTCCCGCAAGTCCCTTAACCATAGCTTCAGCGAATATTGGCATTACAATGTTCGAGAAATACATTGCAAGTAAAGCTCCACCCGTATATAAAATAAATAAGTAATCGAGACGTAAAATCATATGTACAATTTTAGCTGGTTTTGCTTTTCCTTGCTTTCGCAACATAATGGCGATAATTAGTAAAATAATAGCTAATACCCATGATGTAATATGCATATGTGTCATCTTATTCTCTCCCCCACTTCAGTTAAATTTTTGAACTTTATTCTATTAACATTTTTAACCTCATTCTACCCTATCATATCACTATTTGATTAGTTTTTCACATCTAAACAAAAAGTTGAAGTAAAGTTATTTTCAAACTGGTATAATAATGTTAGTGGGAATTTTCGAAAAAATTGTATGTTTAATTGTCTTGATTACAAGAATGTAATACGGAGGGGTAGTATGATACAAACATCAAAAAATATCATTGCGTTAACAGAAGAGTATGGGGCAAATAATTATCATCCATTACCAGTTGTCATCGAGAGAGCGGAGAGTGTTTGGATGGAAGATCCTGAAGGGAATCGCTACATGGATATGCTAAGTGCATATTCAGCTGTTAATCAAGGCCATCGCCATCCTAAAATCATTGCCGCTTTAAAAGCCCAAGCTGATAAAGTTACATTAACCTCACGGGCATTCCATAATGAATTGCTTGGTCCATGGTACGAAAAGATGAGTGAATTAACAAGAAAAGATATGGTTCTGCCAATGAATACAGGTGCAGAGGCTGTCGAAACAGCAATTAAGGCTGCAAGAAGATGGGCTTATGATGTAAAAGGGGTTGCTGAGAATAAGGCGGAGATTATTGCTTGTACAGGAAATTTTCATGGCAGAACAATGACAGCGATTTCATTGTCATCTGAAGAAGAATATAAACGTGGCTTTGGACCGATGCTTCCTGGTATTAAACTTATTCCATATGGCGATATTTACGCACTTCGAGATGCCATAACTGAAAATACCGCTGGCTTTTTATTTGAACCAATCCAAGGTGAAGCAGGAATTATTATCCCGCCAGATGGTTTCCTTCGAGAAGCATATGATGTTTGCCAGGAAAGTAATGTTCTCTATATTGCGGATGAAATACAGAGCGGACTAGGTCGTACTGGTAAATTATTTGCCTGCGATTGGGAAAGTGTTACACCTGATATCCTCATTCTCGGTAAAGCACTCGGTGGAGGCGTTTTTCCAATCTCCTGTATTGTTGCCAATAAGGATATTCTCGGCGTATTTAATCCTGGGTCACATGGCTCCACGTTTGGCGGCAATCCACTAGCATGTGCGGTCTCAATCGCTTCACTTAACGTATTAGAGGAAGAGAGACTCACTGAACGTTCTTTGCAATTAGGGGACTACATGATAGCTGAACTGCAAAAGCTCAATAATCCAGTTATAAAAGAGGTACGCGGAAGAGGATTATTTATTGGTGTTGAATTATTGGAAAGCGCCCGCCCATATTGTGAGAAACTAAAAGATAAAGGGATACTATGTAAAGAAACACATGATAATGTGATTCGCTTTGCACCTCCACTCGTAATTGAAAAAAATGATTTAGACTGGGCATTAGAGAAGATTAGAGAAATATTTGAGCAATAAATTAATGGGAGGCTCAAACTTACGAGTTTCCCATTTCTTTTCCCCTTCCCCTCTGTTCTCCTTCAATTTCATACTCTTTATTTTTTTCGAAAAGGCTGCCATTTTAAATACATTAAACTCCGCCAACTCCATTCTAGAGGACCGAATAAGAAATGATGGAACCACCATTTGCTTATAAAAATTTGGATGATAAATACGAACAATACGATTAGTACTGTTATAAATGGACTGACATAGCCATATAAACCAAATCCAATGCCATAAAATAAGATAAAGCAGATTAGTGATTGCAATATATAGTTAGTTAATGACATCCTGCCCACAGCTATAAATGGATGGATGAGTTTTTTCCCAAGGTTACTTTGCCCAATCAAGGTTATCGATACAATATAAAAGATCGCTGAGGCTGTCCCACCAATATTGTCTTGAATATAACCGAACCACAATGGATTGCCAAATAAATACGGTCCCATTTTAAGGATGAAAAAGATCACAAAGCTTATCCCCCACAACCTGAGTAATATCCCTTTGTACTTCTGTGGTTCATGCAGCCACCTTTTCTGAGCAAGATACATTCCAAATAGGAACAGGGGCAATAAAGTAGTTGCTAAAAACAGATAGCTTATTCCCCCATTTCCTAGGAGCCAATCCTGATAGTTTTGCTCCCATATAATGGTTAAACTCCTACTTCTATAGTTAACTAATGCTTTCGCAATCCCACTTTCATTCGCACCACCTAGTAGATTCCGTACTGCAAATAAACCAAATGAAATCAGACCTACACTCCCCGCTAATAAACCTATCCCCCACCCTAACAATGTTTTTGGCTTTACTTCTGCAAATAACAATAATAGCAAGCCAATCAATCCATAGGTTAGTAGAATATCCCCGTACCATACAGCAAACGCATGAATGAGACCAAAACAAATTAGAATAACGAGTCGTCGTAATAAAAACAGAGTTGGTTTTACATTCCGAACAATGAGTCTTTCTCTTAAAATTTGAAATCCAAAACCAAATAATATCGAAAATAACGTGTAAAAGCTTGCTTGGAAAAGGACGTCAACTATCCATTGTGTAATTTTATCAATAGATGATGTCCATACGGCCTCTCCCCCTCCATGGATAAAGTATGGTGCACCAAACCCACCAATATTGACGATAAATATCCCGAATATAGCGAATCCTCTTGCAGCATCAAGCCAAATTAAACGTTTCGATTCTTGTACTGGAGATACATTTGTTTCCATTCTTTAACCTTTCCTCCAATCGATTCAACATCTTTACTATAACGTATTATTAGATAATTGCGCTCATTTAAGATGAAAATACTTGGCTACTTTCTATAAATTCCATTTAGCTATTTATCCCTAATTTTTCACTAAGGATTAACACTTTGCTTTCCCCGAGAAATGCATCAACCAATACGAAAATCTCTAACTGAAAAAATATATTTTTTCGTACATGCTTTCTGTTTCAACATTTAGTTAAAATGTCATAAACTACTTTAGAGGTGATTTCAATGCCAGCTAAAGTCGGCGCAGTAAAAGTAATCTACATGACATCATCGAGTATTTTTAATATCGGTGATGTCTATTCAATGTCACCGCAAAGTACAGCCAAAACTTATGCTGGTGGCGGCTCCTTCAATACCGGAAACGGCATCCGTATCAATCTTAAAAATTCAAATACGTACGTAAATGATTCAGATAAAATTGATCAGAATATAACTTAGTATTGGAGTGAAAAGTATGAGCATCATTATCCATCAATCCATCAGTATTTATTTAATAAAAATTGGTGCGATTACGAATTCCTCGGTTCTCCAGATTGGCAGCACGGGAAGTATTCAAGCCCAATCAGATATTTATAATACTGGAGGCTATACCAGTTCTGCTGAAGAAGAAGAAAAAGAAGCAGCAACAGAAATAACGCCATTAGTGCCGCTTGCACCTTAAATGAAATACTCATCCGCTCTAATTTAGTAACACAAATACATTTATCATTGCATAAACTATGCTAGGCGTTTGACCAGGTTTATTATTCTCTCTATTTTCTTTAGAAAGGGGAAGTGTTTATGTATGGAAATGATTGGAATAACTATTTATCTGAGCTGCAATATTACATGAAGCAACAGGATGAAAAAATTAAGGTGCTTGAGGATAGAATCAATACTCTTGAAAAAGAGGCAGCAGAACATAAAGCACCACACATCGAGAAAATTGAATATAAATTCGACCAGCTTAAAATCGAGCATCTAGCAGGAACACTTCATATAGGCCTTACTCCTAGTGATTTAGAGAATATTGAAAATCTGGGAATTCAGCAAACAAGTCCACCAAACTATCCAATGCCATTGAAACAGGAATTAACAGGTGAACTGCAGCAATATTTAAGAGAAACTGGACCATCGATAATCAGCAATTTAGCTGTAACCTATAATAAGCCCCTTGATGAATCGTTTCAGGCGATTCTTTTTGAAGATATAAATAAACAGCTTCCCAGCAGAATTTCCTATTATGAACAAGAAGCATTGAAGCAGAATCACGCCCTTGGTTCTGATCAATTCCGTGCGTTTATTACGGAAAAAATTAAGCATGAAATCAATCAGTCCTTGCAAAATTACATGCAAAGCCCAGAGAAAGCAGGTGAAGATCATGAATATTGAGGTACACAATTGGGGAATTAATGTTGGGAATATTCAAGTGGAAGGCGTTAGTTCTTCTTCCGTATTATTAATCGGTGACAATGAACAAATATATCTATCCTCATTTTTCGATACACCACCAGAAAGCTTCACTTCTGCAAACATTTTACCATTAGCACCTTAAAGCTCTAAGTGAGGGATAAATAATGAACAATCGTACGGCAATCGTCAACACAATTTATACAACAGCAATTTCAAATAGCTCGATTTTCAGCATTGGCGACACTAATATAATCAATCAAAAGTCAAAAGCAATTGCATTACAAAAAGAAGTTGCGAATTTTAAACAAAGTGATAATCTTTATTTCAAAGACTACGATATTTTTAAGAAAAAAACAGTCTGGCTAAATAAGCCACCGCTTGTGAATCACTATAAGGTCTGTCACGGTACAGATACCATTCATGTTGATCAGATAAATTTAACTGCATTAAGTCTTTCTTCAGTTTTTCAGGTTGGAAGTGCCCTTAATATTTCAGCAGATTCAAGGTTAAAGCATTTTCGTATTTTACAAGGGCATTAACAGAATCTGCTCTACGTTCATACGATAATAAAAGAAGATACCTTCAAGAAGGTGAATAGAATGCCGTCTATCGTTGGACCAATTAAAATAAACAGTGTTAGTGGTGGAGTCATTAATTTTGGCGATTCCTTCTATTTATCACCAAAAAGCAACACGAAAACAAACACTGGTTCCGGCTCGTTTAATACCGGAGATTTTATAACTGCAAATAATGGAATAAGTTCAACCAACCCATTTGACCCAGACGCTAATGATCAAAATAATACTGCAAATGCTTAGCAAAAGCGCAAGCGCCCGTTTAAGCACATTTACGACTCGCCCCACAGGACGTGGGGTGGTTCGACGTTGCCACAAAGGTTTCGATGGGGCGAGTAATCGCAGTCCCAGGTAATGAGACCATAGTTGAACTTCTCCTCGCCCTTTGAGATAAAAGAAACTCTCTGGGAGCGGAAGCGAATCGATAGTGACTTTCACCACAAGAGTATAAGTACGATTAAGCCTCTGGTTTCACCAATCGGCAAGTCTTTTTTGTCGTACGGAAGTGAAGGAAGTCTCACTGAAGCTTTAGCGCCTGAAGCTGGACTTGGTTCCCTATATTGAAAATCGCATAACGAAAACTTTTATACTTTATATTATCAGCTTAATGAAAAAGAGACTATCTCATGCGATATGCGAACAAAACGCATATACATAGGATAATCTCTTTTCTTAATTTTCCACTTTGACAAGTAATTGTTTGGAGAAGAAGTATAAATAAGTTTCTTTCACTGGCTGCTTCCAAATTTGCTCAATCGCATGTTTATATAATTTCATTTGAACTTTATAGCGATTTGCTAGCTTTTCTCTTACTTTATCAGTAACTTCCTCATTAATTGCATCGGTTTTATAATCTAGAATGATCCATCCATCATCCTTCGGTACAAGACAATCAATAATACCTTGAATCAATACTTTCTCATCCATTTCACTTGTCCAGGAAGCATAAACTTCGCTGGCAGGTAATGTTAAGCTAAATGGTACTTCACGATTAATAGCAGATGCGTCTTGCATAATATATTGCGCAATTGCTGTATCAAAAATTGCGTAATTGCTGCAATGTCAATTACTTTTGCTTCCATCCTTGTTAAGATTTCTCTTTCAATCAGAACTTCCAAGAAATGCTCAATTTCTTGGCTGTTTAATACCTTGTTTAGCGGCAAATGCTGCATAACAGTATGCATTGCTATTCCTTTTTCTGCTGCAGTAATTACTTTTTCCTTTTGCATAAAGTTTGGGCGTTTGATAATTGGTGCCCTAAACTTTTTCGTGACTAAATCCCCACTATAATCATCCATTATTTCTTGTTGTCGTTTTATTTCTGTAACCGATTGTTTTGCACGTGCTTTCACTGCCTGCTCATATGGATAATGGTAGGATAATCTTTCCTTCACTTCTTCTTCCAATGCTTCATCCATTATTTCTACCGGCTGCCAGTTGATAATTTTTTCCCGTAGTTGTAAATCGGATTCAATGTCCTGCTCCTCTAGGTTCGTCAATTCACTAGCATGAATTACGGAAACCTGCCATTTTGATGGATCTTTTTGAATTGCCTCTGCCACATCTGAAGCGATTTCCTCGGTTCTTAATTCAGCACTTGACTCATGCCGGATTAATGCGGGACCAACCCAGTCCAAATAAGTCTTTGATTCCTTTCGATAATATGCTGGCAGCACCCATTCATCGTGATGAATCATCTTTTGCCATTTATCTTGTTTCGCCTCATACGATGCAACACTGCCAATCATAACTAGTTTTTCCTTAGCCCTTGTTAAGGCTACATACAGCACTCGCATTTCTTCAGCTAATAACTCGCGCCTCTTCTCTTCCTTTAACGCATGATAAAACAATGTCGGATAGGTAATTCGCTTAACCGGGTCGATATATTTGCTCGCAAAGCCTAAATCTTTATGTAACAGATATTTTTGACTTAAGTCTCTGAAGTTAAACTCTTTATCCATTGCACCAACAATAACGACAGGAAATTCTAAACCTTTACTTTTATGAATCGTCATGATGCGAACAACATCTTCCTGTTCACTTAGTGCTCGTGCTGCCCCAAGATCATCCCCGCGTTCTTCCATACGTTCGATAAATCTCAAGAAACGGAATAGCCCACGGAATGATGTTGCCTCGTAGCCTCTTGCTCTATCGTAAAGTGCACGTAAATTCGCTTGCCGCTGGCGTCCACCTGGAATCCCGCCAACGAAATCATAATAGCCTGTTTGCCGGTAAATATCCCAAATTAACTCTGACAATGCACCCTGCCTAGAAGCCATCCGAAATGCATGTAATTGCTCAAGAAATTTCGTTACTTTATCCGCTGTTTCACTGGTATTCTGCTGTTTGTACTTTTTCAAGGCGTCATAATATGTGTTTGAGCGGTCCGCAAGCCTTATCTTCGTAAGTTCGTCCTCATTCAAGCCAACGATTGGTGATTTTAATACCGATGCAAGTGGAATATCTTGTCTAGGATTGTCAATCGTTTTTAAAAGGCTAATCATAATCTTTACTTCGATTGCCTCAAAATATCCTGCCTGAAGTTCTGCATATACAGGGATTCCTTGTTTCTTAAGTTCTTCAACAATCGTTGGTGCCCATGTCATTGAACGCATCAAAATGACGATGTCGCGATACTGAATATCACGCTGTGTGCCACTTCCCTTATCAAAGACTTGCATTGGCCTACGCTCATCTTTTAGCCCAATCCACCTTTTAATCTTTTCAGCATATGCCCTTGCCTCTAGCTGTGCCCTCTCCAGGTCTTTAAAATTCTCTTCATCCTCAGACAAATCCTCTTTATCTTCTTGATCCTCACGATCGATAATGAACAGCTCTGGAGAGGCTTCTGGAAACTCTAATTTATCATACATTTTATTACCATAGATTAATTCTGCATTCTGATCATAATCAATATCGCCTAATTCTTCATTCAATATTTGTCTGAAAATATAATTTGCACCAGTTAAAACCTGTTCCCTGCTTCGAAAATTACTTGCTAAGTCAATTCGCTTTCCATCATCTTCTTCCTCAGCAAATCGTTTATATTTCTGAATAAACAACGATGGCTCCGCATGACGGAAACGATAAATACTTTGCTTTACATCCCCTACCATAAAGCGATTCCCGGTACCTTCTTGATCGCTAATTAACGATAAAATCGTTTCCTGAACGAGGTTTGTATCCTGATATTCATCGATTAATACTTCACTGAATTGCTTTTTATATTGATTCGCAACATTAGATGGGACAGGTTTCTCATCGCTTGATTCACTAGCTAATAATTGTAAGCAAAAATGCTCTAAATCCGAAAAGTCGACGATTGCCTTTTCCTTTTTTAATTCCTGAAACTTCTCTTTGAATTGTTTTACTAATTCGGTTAGATGTCTAATAACAGGTGAAAGCTCACGCATATCCTCCACATGACTATTAAGGTTACGATTAAACCAGTTGTCCTTCATATTTTTCCAGCGCTTCTTATAGCTCTCCCGAATCTTCTTCACTTTTTCTTTTTTCATTTCATCGCAGTCTTGTTTCTTCCTTGATAAAGCAACAAACTTGCTCGTAGTAATAAATGCTTGTAAATCGTCCCAGGTATCAGCATAATTCATTGCCTCATATAATTGATTAAGATCCGCTTCAACTGCTTCTGTATACTGATATGGACCATCTACTTCCAGTGTTACTGCTAATGCCAGCTGCATTTCTTGTTTAATTGCCTCTAATTGGCTCTTTACCTCACGCTTTATCAGGTTTAACCATGTTAGTTCCGTTTCAATCCAATTTTCCGGAATCTCATAACTTTTTACTAAACCATCAAGCCATACTTCTGGCCATGGATTTTGAACCGAAAATGTATAAAGATCCAGTATCACCTTCTCAACATCAAGATCGCTTCGATCATTTGAAAATCGGTCTACTACCGAGAAAAAGTTCTCTTGTTCTTCTCCTTCTTTGCCATACCACTCTTCAAATAAATCATCGATTACTTCTTGTTTGATTAAGTCAATTTCCATATCATTTGCGATCCGAAAGGCGGGATCAATATCAAGTAAATATGCATATTGTCTCACTACATCCAAACAAAATGAATGCAAGGTTGAAATCGATGCACGCTGTAATAATGACAATTGTTTTTTTAAATGATTGGAGGTTGGATTTTGTGCAAGTGCCTCTTCTAATGCAACACCAACACGATTTCGCATTTCCTGTGCTGCCGCATTTGTAAATGTTACGACAAGCAGCGAATCAATATCTACCGGATTCTCCTTCTTTAGCAGCTTCTGGATAATTCGCTCTACTAATACAGCCGTTTTTCCTGACCCTGCTGCCGCCGCAACGAGAATATCTTGTCCATCCGAATAGATTGCCTCTTCCTGCTCCTTTGTCCAGTTAACCATCCGATTCAACCTCCTTACTTAATTTCTCCAGAATCTCATCATCCTTCATGTCCTGCAGCTTCCTGTAATTATTCTCTTCTAAAAGAGGATCAAATTGACAGACAGATAGAAACGGACAATGTGTACAAGCGATATGCTGCTTATGCTGATAAGGATTTAAGTGAACCCCACCAGCAGTCATATCAACACCCGCTTGCATCATTAACTGATGGATATGAGTTTGCAGGCTTGAAAAGGTATCTTTACTGGCAACCTTGGAATGATGATTAAATGCACCGTCGTTTTTAAATCCAGCAGGTACAACCTGACTTGTCCCAGTTGAAAGTGAAGTATCCATCATTTGTACAACTTGCTCATTAGACAATAAGAGACCCTTCATTTTATAATCCTTAAAAATTTCCTGTTCAATTTTATCCTCACTCATTTTCTGTGTACCTGAAATCATCGGGTTATGAACATGGAAATAAAGTACTCCAGCTGGCGTTGCTTTTACACCTAGCCATTTTTCTGAATGGGATAATACAACATCTAAATATGCAAGCATTTGTAATGCAAGTCCATAATATACTTCTACTAAATTTAGTCCTTTGGAGCTTGATTTATAATCAATGATTCTTAAATAAAGCTGTTCATTATTTAGCCCTTTATCAACGCGGTCAATTCTTCCACGCAGCATAAGCTCAAATCCGTTGGGCAGCTGCATCGATAATGGTGGAAGCGTTTCTCCTTCCCCAAACCCTAACTCTAATCCTACCGGTGAGAAGTTACTTTGACGTGCCTGTTCACTTAAAATATAAGCAGCCCTCGCAATAATTTCTTGAAGCTTCTTACCGATATATTTATAACGATTTGAGCTATGTAAGATTTGATGCTGCAAAATTGGTGCTAGTGTCACTACCGCTTTTTCGGCATATTGATCGGTGTCTCTCTTTCTTAATTGGGCGAAATCCTTTCCATCTGCTTTAATCCATTCGGTAATAATTTTGATTGCCTCATGGAATAGCATCCCAATATCTGGCGCATCTAGTTTATATGTTTGTCTTTCTTTTAAGTTTAAGCTATATTTTGCAAAATGCTGATACGAGCAGCGATAATATGTTTCTAACCTACTGACACTAGCCTTCACTTGCTTCGGATATAGCTCCTCTACCGTATCTTCTTCTAAATCAATCGGCATATTTTGATAATATAGACTCTGTAAAATTTGGTTTGTTGTACTATTTTTCTCATGATTTTCGACATACCAATTATAAACATGCCACCAGATTCCTTTTACAGGATAGCCTTTTCGATTACGCGCCAGCTGAGCTGTTAATGCAGCACGCGTTTTTACAGGTGTCGTAATAAATCGATCTGCTTCGTATAGTTCATCAGGGTCCTGTAATAACAGATGTTCCTTACAGTCAGGAAATAGATTTTCTAATCTGCCGATTAATTGTGAAGGCATCTTTGCCTTCCCTTCTCCATCACTTAATGGATAGCTAACCCATAAATGATCCTCTGCCGCTGTAAACGCGAGATACATATAAAACCAATCATCAAGCAATTGTCGTTTGCTACTGTCAGCAAGTTTTATACCTTGACCTGCTAGTAGCTCTCTTTCCAATTCATTAATCATTCCATCATTTGATGGTTTCATTGGCCATACACCATCATTCACTCCGAGTAAAAAGGCACATTTTACCTCACTCATTCTCGAACGGTCAATCGTACCAACGATGACATGGTCAATACTTGGGGGAACATGTGAGAATTTCAACGTTTCAAATCCTGCATCCAATGTCGCCCGGAATGTAGCAAGCTTCATCTTCTCATCGCCAGCCATCTCTACCATTTCATCAAATAGTTGAATGACTGCATTCCAAACCTGTTCCTGTTCCCTTCCCTTTTCAATTTCACCTTGCTCATCGAACTGCTGCCTCATCTCCTCTAACCTTTCAGGAACACCGAGCGTTTCCAGCAATAGATACATCGTTTCGCATAATTCTCTTACTGTCTTTGCCTGTCTGATTTGCACATCAAAGGATTGTAGAGCACGAACGACTTGATAACGATATTGATTAATCCTTGTTTGTGTATTTTTTTCTGTTGTTGTTTGCGTTGCATGATCGAATCCTCTAAACCGTTGGAATTTCCATTGTTGCTCACCATTCCAGCGCTCACGGGAACGAATTCCATATTCGAGCACATAGTTTTCGAGCTCATCAATTGCATCATTGGTTAAAGGATTATCTCTATCTGCAGAAGGAATAAAGCCAGTTTTAAGTACTCGGAAGATTGCATCATAGCGCCAATTCCCTTCTACAATATCCAGTACAGAGCGAATAAATTCAATCAAGGAATGGTTTAACATCGTTCTTTTTTCATCAATAAATACTGGGATATTATGGTCTCTAAAGATGGTCTGGATCAAATCATGATAAACATCTGTTTGTCTGATCAGAATGGCGATATCTTGATATCGATAATCCTCCTCACGAACAAGACGAATTACCTCTTGTGCTGCTCCTTCAACTTCTGCGCGAGGATGAACAGCTTCCGCAATTTGAATCGGTACCTTTCCATTAAAAGCTGGTGATGGTCTTGTATCAAAATGCTCCTCCAAATGATAGAAATACGGTCGTTCACGAAACTTACCTTTTTCCGTCCCCATCACAATTGGCTCTTCGATCATAATTTGATTCTCAGCAGCAATTTGCTGCAGTGTTTCATATGTTTGCGTTGTTTGATAAAATAAATCGAGCTCTGTTACATCTTCTTGTGGTATATCCATTGTTAAGGTGATTTTTACTGATTTGCATTTCTTCATTAATGCTTCTACAACAATTAGTTCCTGTGGAGTGAACCGATGAAACCCATCAAAATATATTTCCGCACCATCCAAGAGATTGGTATCAGGAATTTTATTTGCTAATAATTGCAGCTGATCCTCACTATCAATATAGTTATCTTTTAATGCATGTACTAGTTTCTCATAGATATACACTAAGTCTTCTAATTTTCGGGTTAATGCTTCTTCCCCCGCTTCCTTATGTACGAATTGCTTCATTTGTTCAATTTGCATATGGATTATTTCTGGTGTAACCTGATACCGTTTAAACTCGGTGATCATTGTTTCCAGCTGTTTTAGGAATCCTTGTTTTTCCATTGCTTTTTGGAACGTCAGCCATTCGCCATGTTTCTCTTCGATAATTTTCCGCAGCATCATCTGGATTCCAACTGTACTGATAAATTGCTTTGTTCCTCCACCAGTCTCTTGGAGAATTCGCCAAGCTAGTCGTGAGAAGCTAACCACCTGCCCACGAATACTTCCCTGTAATTCCTTATCTAGAAATAAAGTATATTCTTGTTGAAAAGTCATTTGATCCGGCACAATATAGAAAATCGGTCTGCCTACAGGATCTTGAATTAACTTTTCTTTTATCTCGTCTAACATTCTGCCACTTTTTCCAGTGCCAGATTTCCCAATAATAAATTGGAGTCCCATTAAAGATTCCTCCATTCTTATTTATCTATAAAGTGAAACTCCATTCAATGGAGGGTATTGCCTTCCCCAAAGAATGAAGTTCTTTAAACTTACCTATCTACGGATGAACTATTATGTGCATGATTATACTTACCAAGACTTAAGGACATTTCTGAAATCGGCCAATACATCGCATCGACTTTTCCAACTAGCTGCTCTGTTGAAACGAATCCAAAGGAACGGCTGTCCAAGCTATCCTGGCGATTATCGCCCATTACAAATAATTCTCCCTCAGGTACGGTCGTTTCTCCCGTCACTTCTTCTAAGGTGAAATCATCCGTAAACGGTCGTACATTACTTGCACTGACATATGATTCGAGAAATTCTTCTTCCATATAGGTGCCATTAATATAAAGCTTATCATTTTTATACTCGATTTGGTCACCGGGCAAACCGATGACACGCTTCACATAATCTTCTTGTTTATTGGCGTGGAATACAATTACATCAAACCGATCTGCCTCGGCCACATTATAAATTACTTTATTAACCATAAGTAGGTTGCCATCATGGAGCGTCGGCTCCATTGATTTACCATCAACAATATAACTTGCAAATAGTACTGGGCGCAACAAAATTGCACTAAACGCAACGACTAATAAAATAAGTGTGATTTTCCAAAATTTATTCTTTTTCATATAATCTTCCTCTAGGTTATGATCATCAATACAGTTATCATATTACCCTATTAGAGATTATTTTAACCCTTATCCCTGTCCTCGCGGTTATCCAGATCAGGATAAGATTTATCGTTGGCTTTTCTTTGTAATCTTTTTTCAAGGTATTTACCTAACATCCAGAACAATACAACGCAAATGATGACAATAATCGTCTTCATTGGATTTTGGGCAAATTCCATAAAACTTGATCCAACATATGCAATTGAAAAGACCATGACGGCTTTTCCCATAAAAACTGCTAGCACGAACTGTTGGATGCTAACACGAGATAGACCGGCCACTACATTAATAACGGCAGATGGAGAGAATGGAAAGCACAATAATAGAAATAATGGACCAAATCCTCGACGTTCTACCCAAGATGTTATCCTAGTAACCTGCTTATTTTCCCGAACTTTTGAGAGCAGTTTGGTATGCCCTAATTTACGAAGAACTAAGAAGACAACAATTGAGCCAATGCTAGTACCAAGCCAAGATAATAGAAATCCTTCCAATAATCCATATGCAGCAGCATTTCCAAGTACAAATACCATTAATGGTAAAAACGGCAGAAATGATTCAATAAACGGCAATAATATTCCTGGTAATGGGCCCAATCCTTCATATTGGCTTAATAATTGCTGAATAAATGCTTCTAATCCTTCATTCTCAAATACAGTTTTCCAATTCGAAAAGGTAATATTCATTAAATACATGTAGTTAGGGCTCCTTATTACATAACGTTCCGCGTATTCTATATCTATTATAGTTCGTGTTCAAAAGGGAGGATAAAAAGGACCGAGTCGGCTAAGAACGCAACGTCCTGGGACTGCGATTACTCGCCCCATCGAAAAGCTTTGTTGCAACGCCGACACTAGCCCGTCCTGGGCGTCGAAAGTTCGAAGCGGTGTAGCTCTTTGAGTAGCGGTCTTCCACAGGATATGGTGACTTCTATGTTGTCCACAGGACGTGGACGGTTTTAGTAGAAGTTCCCTGACTGTTTTAGCGTGAGCAAACGACCCTGCACGCAGGAAAAGCGTTTTTCTTTTCCAAGGAACGGAAAAGCAAGCCAACTAGAAACATCGATGTGTCATTTTTACCGAACTTTTTGAACATCCTATTATACATTCTTACACATTTATTTTAAGTTAAACAAGTAAATATGCATAGTTTAAATAACAAAATTCGCCACTTTCTTTTCATTTTAATAAATAATTTATTATTTTGGTGTATTTTTATTTCATTTTATCATATAATAGAATAAAAAGGAACAAACGTTCTGTTAATAAAGGAGATTATTATGCGGTATCTTAAAGATGAGGAACTACAGATAGCAACACGGTATCTTTTTCTTTCCATGGCTATCGTTGTTATTAAACAGGATATTAGCCTAGTTAAGGAAGGTTCATTTAAAATTAAAGAACCTTATATTGCATTGTTAGAGAAAATGGTAAATGAAGCGGTTAAAGAACGAAGGAAGTTACGAAGGATTATGGCTGAACAACATATTCAAGTCATTCGCTTAAATAAAAATGACTCCTTTACTTCGTTTCTTTTCCAATGTCAAGGCAGACAGCAGAAGCAAAACTTTTTTAATCCTTCGATTCGTAAAAAGGTAGAAGCAATCATTCATGAGCTCCTTGTGAAGGCTCTGCCACCATCCCAGCCTTTCGCTGCTGTAAATATTTAATTCGATTGTCGAGCAAAAAGCGGTATTGTGCTGTTCGTTGCAACTGGTTTAACATTGATCCATAAGAGACGCGAAGAATAATCCTCTTGCCATTTTTAAAAATGAATTCAGTATCATTTTCTCCTGTTTTGTTTATTTGATCAATGTGTGAGTGTGCAATCCATGAACATCTGAGGTTCTTAGGAGAAGTTGTCGGAAAAAAGTACATTCCACTTAAAGGATCAATAGAGATTGGTGCTTTATGCGTAATTCCACATATGTCTAATGTTCCTTCTTGCCTGCCTCTGAGACTCGATCCAAAAAACTTGCAAGCATAGTCCACTACTTTACTAGGAGGAAAATCAACAACATATTCTATTTCTTCCTCTAATACTCTCGTAATAGGCTCGCCTTTTTGGTTCTTTTCAGCTACAATTGCCATCGTTAGTGGTCTTACTTCATAATATGGAGAGTAAAAATCTTTCATCATCATTATTTAACATCCTTTCATAAAAATGAAAAGATCGTGGCTTAATTAGTAAGTTATCATAATTCACTATAAAAAGGTAGTTAAAAACCATAATTTTACAAATAATTAAAATTAGTAACTGGCAATATTTACTTTTATATGAAATTTATGCATTGTTTGCTGCTTTGTATCAATACTGCATTAATTTTGTAGAAAAAAACCCGAAAGTTAGATTTTCTACTCTAACTTTCAGGGGGCGGTACCTTATTATAAGCAAGCTGATTTTTATTAATAAAGCAAGTTAATGAAATCCTCTTTTGTAATTCTTCCTAAGTAATGGGATACATCGAAATCTTCAAGTGCTTTTTCGATTGCCTGGCGTTCATGACGAACACCAGTAATGCTTTCTTCAAGATCAGCTATATTACCAATACCAAAGAAGTCACCATAAATCTTACAACTTTCAATTACTCCCTTTTGAACATCTAAACGCACATCGACTAAGCCTGCAGGGAACTTTTTAGATTCTTGGACGTTATACGATGGTGATTTACCGTAGTTCCATTCCCATTGCTGGTAACGATTTTTAGAAATTTCATAGATATTTTGCCAATCTTCCTCGGTTAATATATATTGTGGAACATCACGAATATTATCTACTTCGAAGACATGCTTTAGAATCAGCTCTTTAAATTGATCGACTGTAATCTTTTCATCGAGGTATTCGGATATATTGGCAACTCTACTTCTTACAGATTTAATCCCTTTTGATTCGATTTTAAGCTTATTTACTTTTAATGCCTTCGAAAGCTCTTCAATTTCAGAATCCAGCATTAATGTACCATGACTGAACATTCGTCCTCTTGTTGAAAACATTGCATTTCCAGAGATTTTTCGTCCTTCTACAGCAAGGTCATTACGTCCTTGCATTTCTGCTGGAACACCTAAGCTCTTCAATGCGTCTATCATTGGTTGCGTAAATTTAGCGAAGTTTTGAAAGCTCTCCCCGTCATCCTTTGTAATAAAACTAAAGTTCAAATTTTGTTCATCATGATAAACCGCGCCACCACCTGAAAGACGACGGACAACTTTAATCCCTTTTTCTTCTACATAATCTGTGTTAATTTCTTCAATCGTATTCTGGTTTCTGCCAATAATGATGGATGGTTTATTAACATAGAATAGTAAATATGTATCTTTTTCACCAAAGTTCTCTAATATGTATTCCTCAATTGCTAAATTTACCATTGGATCAAGAATGCCTCGATTATCGATAAATTTCATTACTTATTACCTCCTAATATTCTATATATAGTAGTTTAATACTAAGCTTTATTGAAATCAAAGGATATTACTCTGATTTCATATTAATTAATAAACAGCATGACCATTTAATTCCAAGTAAATCCTTTTGCAGCAAGGTTTATTTCACCTTTAAAAATTCCCCTTGCCTCTTCAACTAATTGATTAGTATCACCAAACTGTGGCAGGTGGCTAAGCAATAGTGATTTGACATTTGCATCACTTGCAATTCCCGCCGCTTCTTCACTTGTCATATGACCTGCCTTCGATCCGTCCAATCCTGCATAATAATTACAATCGGTGACAAGTAAATCAGCATCCTTTGCAAAGGAAATAAGTTCCGGCATATAACTTGAATCAGCTGTATACACTAAGACATTTTCACCATCTGTTATTCGCATTGCATAACATGGCACCGGATGCTTCGTTTTTAGAAAGGTAATCGTGAATGGTCCTACCTCTAATGATTGCTTTGGATCATAGGCAATTCCTTTTGTATAATCATGTGTTAATGACGCAAACCCATGCTGATCTTCAATATGACCATAAATAGGTAACACTTTTTCTCTACCTGTTACATTATTCTGTACTAGTCTGGCATATTGTAATACACCAACATCTGCAATATGATCGTGATGATAATGAGAAACGATAACAGCATCAAGCTCTGAAACTGTTTTATGCCTTTGCAAAGCTGATAACGCTCCGCTCCCAACATCAATTAACAAGGAAAAATTATCCTTTTCCAATAAGTAAGAAGATGTAGCACCATCAGCGGCAGGATAGCCGCCCCAATAGCCGATTACCGTTAATTTCATTAAATTCACTCCTATTTTTTTATTTTTGTTGTAACACAGTGTTGACAAAACACAGGGTGTTGTAATACAATACTATTAATCAATTAACTAATAATTCGAAAAGGGGGATGAATATGGAAAACGTTATCGAATTCTTTAAAAATCTACCTAACCGAAAGTGTGACGTATGTGGGCAAGACATCGTCGAAAAAGCTGATTGCTATGGTCATGTATGTGACGAATGTGATCATCCTGCAAGATAAAACTCAAAAGTAATCGTTCCTACAGCTATCCTGATAGCTGTAGTTTTTTTGTAGGTAAGAAAGTATAAAACTTTCTTAACGAATAAGTGGGGCATACAGGATGTAGGTCCGTTCGGTGTTGCGACAAATGTTTTCGATAGGACGAGTAACCGCAGTCCCAGGACGTCGCGTATTTAACCGAACTTCCCCTATGGTTGTCACCTAAAGACTTGATTAAACCTTAATTTTCAAGAAGATAAGGAAGCCTAGGCCTACATTTCTCCCAGAAACTCTAGTACCTCATTTGCTGCCTGTTCCCCTTGGCTAATACAATCCGGAATCCCCATTCCATTATAAGAGCTACCAGATAAATAGACGCCTGGTAAAGCCTGTTCTAGTTGATTTCTTACGTTTGCAATCCGTTCTAGGTGCCCGACATTATATTGTGCACGCCCATTATGCCAGCGCGTAATTACTGTAAATTCTGGTTTTGCTTCAATTCCCATTATTTTCTTTAGATCACTCAAAACAATGTCAGTTATTTCTTCATCCGAAAGATTAATAACTGATTGTTCACTCGCTCTGCCAACATAACAACGCAGCATAACCTTTTCTTTCGGAGTCGTCGTAGGCCATTTTTTATCAGTCCATGTGCAAGCTGTTATAGTATAGTTTTCAACAGCTGGTACTTGGAAACCAGTTCCATCAATTTCATTACGAATAGATGATTTATCAAAAGTCATAACAACATTCGCAGTTGATGTCGTAGGAATTTCATCTAAACTTTGGAGGAAATCATACCCTTTAAACATTTCGGAGACTGTAAAATGCGGCGTTGCTACAACAATTGCATCCGCCTCGTATCTCTCTCCACCGCTTACTATTAATTGATACCCTTCATCATTTTTTTCTATTGTTTGAATGGCTTTATTTAATATTACTGTACCTTTCGCTAATTTAGCAGCAAGTGTATGTACTAACGTTTCTAAGCCTTCTCTAAATGAAAAAAAGATTCCCTCATTCTTTTTATCTTTAACTTCTTTTTGTTTCGGGATTGTCTCTTGTAAGCCCTTCATAATGCTTCCATACTCTTGCTCTAATTGAAGAAGATTTGGGTACGTTGCAAGAAGGCTCATCTTATCGATATCAGCAGAATGGATACCTGCTAGAAGTGGTGATAATTGTTTATCCACTAACTCATCCCCGAAACGATGGCGCAGAAATAAACCTAATGACTTATCCTTCTCAGTGTTACTTCTTGGAATTGTAAGGTCTTCTAACGCACGCTTCTTTCCCTCTTCCGAAATTAAAGTGGATGATAATAGCGATTTTTCATTTTTGGGTATTCCCATATATGTTCCTTGGGGCAATCGATGGAACTGATTATCCAGAATAATATAAGACTTCCCTGTTGAATTACGAATGATTTCGTCTTGTAGTTCTAGTTCCTCGACTAATTTCACTACTGCAGGTTTTCTTGATAAAAGTGAATCTGGTCCTTGTTCAATTGTATAGCCAGCATGTTTTTGCGTTTTTATTTTTCCGCCAAGTCGTTCACTTGCTTCGATTAGTTTCAACTCAATTGCAAGTCCTCGTTGCTCGATCTCTTTTTGTAATTTATAGGCGGCGGATAATCCAGTTATCCCGCCGCCTATAATCACGATTCTTTTCATTTTTTTCATACTTCGCTCTTCACTTTTTTCAAAACAACATTTGCTAATGTCTCAATAAATTGTGGCGCAACATTTGGCATTTCTGGACGATAATAGTTCGCACCAATTTCATCACAGACTACTTTACATTCATAATCATTATCAAATAATACCTCTAAATGATCTGCAACGAAACCTACTGGAGCATATACAAATGAATGGAATCCTTCCTTATCATATAATTCTCTAGTTAAGTCCTGAACATCCGGTCCAAGCCACGGGTCTGGTGTATTTCCTTCACTTTGCCAACCAAGTGCATAATGTTTAACACCAGAAGCCTCAACAAGAAGCTCAGCAGTTTCTCTCAATTGATCAGGATACGGATCACCATTTTGCAAAATCTTCTCAGGGAGACTATGTGCAGATACGATTAATACCGCCTTGTCACGTTCTGCTTCTGACATATTGCCGAAAATCTCTTTAACTCCATCGGCCCAGAATTTAATAAATCCAGCTTCAGTATACCAGCTTTCTACTGCTTCAATTGTAATTCCATGTTTTACTGCTTCATTTGCCGCACGGTCATTGTACGATTTCACACTAAAAGTAGAATAATGTGGTGCAAGAACAATTGAAACAGCTTCCGTAACACCGTCATTTGCCATTTCAGCAACAGCATCCTCAATAAATGGTGCAA
Organism: Oceanobacillus zhaokaii; assembly: GCF_003352005.1. Taxonomy (GTDB): domain Bacteria; phylum Bacillota; class Bacilli; order Bacillales; family Amphibacillaceae; genus Oceanobacillus; species Oceanobacillus zhaokaii. Next base: position 1,458,217 of record NZ_CP024848.1, on the reverse strand, counting down.
TATGTTTTAAACCAATGTAAGCTTTATATTCATATTTATCTTGAGATGCATTTAGTTGTGCTTCTAAAGCACTCGCTTGTTGGTCAGTAATCTTCGCTAATGGTGAAACACCACCAATTGCTTTATAGCGGTCTTTTAAATCCTGTAATGCTTCTGCGTCAGGTTTTCTGCCATGACGAATATGCGTGTAATATGGTTCAATTTCTTCCTCTTTTGTTGGTGTTCCATAAGCCATTACTAATAATCCCATTTTCTTTTTTTCCATGTTTTACACCTCTACTTAAAAAATTTACGCTTTAGTATAAGTATGAATATACTCTGTTAGTTTTTTCAATGTTGCTGGTTCTATTTCAGGTGTTACTCCGTGACCAAGATTAAATACATACTTCCCTTGCTCTAAACCTTCGTCTAATATAACTTTTAATCGTTCTTCAATAGTTTCCCATTTGGAAAGTAAAATTGCAGGATCTAAGTTACCTTGAACAACCTTCGTAACGCCCATTTCTCTTGCTTCCTTAATCGAAGTGCGCCAATCAAGCCCAATAACATCGACAGGCAGATCATTCCATTCAAGCAATAGATGCCTTGCGCCAACACCGAAGATAATTAATGGAACCTGATGTTGACGTAATTCAGAGAAGATTCTCGTCATCACTGGTTTAATAAATATCCGATAATCAGAAGCATTCAAAGAACCTACCCAAGAGTCAAAGATTTGTACCACTTTTACCCCTGCTTCTATTTGCGCCTCTACATACGTAATAATCATATCCGCTAGCTTGTCCATTAATGCAAACCATGTTGCCGGTTCACGATACATTAATGCTTTCGTTTTCGTATAGTTTTTGGAAGGGCCGCCTTCAATCATATAGCTTGCAAGTGTGAACGGTGCACCACTAAAACCGATCAGAGGCACATCTAATTGCTCTTCGGTGAGCAAGCGAATCGTATCAAGTACATATGGTACATCTGTTGTTGGATTTATTTCCCCTAATTTTTCAACGTCCTGAAAAGTAGTAATTGGATTATGAATCACTGGACCAATACCTGACTTGATTTCTACATCCACTCCGATTGGTTGAAGTGGTGTCATAATATCTTTGTAAAGTATCGCAGCATCTACTCCATAGTTTTCAACAGGCAAGCGAGTTACATACGCACATAGCTCTGGCTGATGCGTAATTTCAAACAAAGAATATTTCTTCTTAATTTCTCGATATTCAGGCTGTGATCTGCCCGCTTGGCGCATATACCATGCAGGAATATATTCGGTTTCTTCCCCTCTATATGCATTTAAGATGGTTGTGTTTATTTTTCTCGACATATAAATTCATCCTTTGTAGGTACTGTAAATAGTATATATCTATATTCAAAAAGCGGGATAAGCCCAACTTTTTAAACCTCCACTATAAACTATAGCCATTTCTATGATAAAAGTGTAGCATTGTGTTCTCTTTGTCATGAATTTGTCTTATTTAGGAATGATTCTAAACTACTGACTTGGCATATTATTTGACAATTACCATGATAATTCGATAGTTTCTGATCTGATGCCTTCCAGCTTGGTCAGTGGATCGTACGGGACAATATAGTACCGATTCGATTTAAATAAGGCATTATCAATAATAAATTCAGTTTCTCCCTCTATTTCTCCAACTCGTGTATCGATTCCATCTTCTTCCCGATATATACGGTAAATGACACGTTCATCATCAGAACCTTGCCATGATAGCTTTCCTTTAATAATAGAAAATCCACCAAATTCATAACTTGCTTGTAAATTCGTTATTTCTGGGAGTAGAATTGGTTTTGGTAAATTCTTTACTGAATCTGGCTTCGTGAAGCTCTCTGCAAGTGGTTTTCTACTATCCATTTCCGATAGTATCGCCTTTGTTAAACTTGTTGGATAGCTGCTTCCACCCGTCAAATAATGTTCCTTATCCGATTTATCATACCCCATCCATAGTGCCATTACGTATTGTGGCGTATAACCAACAAACCATGCATCCTTCGTTTGTCCTTTGACAAATGGGTGCTCTGTAGATCCCGTTTTCCCTGCTAATGCCTTCGAAAATTCACCAGCGGCAGCTGTGCCAGTTTCTACCGCTTCTGATAAAATTTCCGTCATATTCCAAGCAACTTGCGGACTAAACACTTCTGTTTCTGATGGTTCAGCTTGATACAATTTTTCTCCATTTTTGTTGTAAATCCGGTCGATAGTGTGCGAATCTATCATTTTCCCCGCATTTGCAAATGTTCGATAACTCTCCATCATTTGCAATGGGGTAATTCCTTCAGATAATCCACCTAAAGCGATTGCCAAGCCTTCGTCCTGTAAATTAATTCCCATCTTCTGTAAATACTCTTTGGAGTAATCAATTCCAATTTGGTCTAAAAGCCAAACAGTTGCAGCATTATTCGAATACTTCAGCGCATCATAAATCGTTACGGCATTTGAATAAACATTATCTGCATTCGAAACGACATATCCATTATGATCTATTGCATAGTCTGGTAAAAGTGTATAAGGCTGATATTTATCGGTTTTCATCATTGCAGGTCCATAAACAGCAATCGGTTTAATCGTCGAACCAGGCTGTCTTTTCACCATTACTCGGTTTAAATCACCTAGCTGATAATTCCGACCTCCAATTGCGGCAATAATTTTACCCGTTTCCTGATCCATCATAGTAAATGCACCCTCAACACCAGCCATATTGCCTGGGAAATAGGGCTCTTCTTGGAATTTCTCGTAAGCGATTTGCTGCGTGTTGTCATCCATATTGACAACGATTCTATACCCACCGCGTTTTAATTCATCGATTGAAAGCTCGTGTTCGTCGCTTGCTTCCTTCATTACCAGATCAATATAGCTATCTGCCCATGGATTAGCTTGCAGCTTTTGTATTGCTAAATCAATCGATTTCCCTTCTTCAACTAATCTTGTTTCAGTAGAAATCATGCCCGCTGCTTCCATTGAATGTAATACGGTATTTCTTCGGTTTAATGCTTTATCCGGATGATTTATTGGCGAGTAGCCATTTGGTGCTTTCGCAAGCCCTGCAAGCAATGCTCCTTCTGCAATCGATAAGTCATCAACCGATTTTGAGAAAAAGTAGTTTGAAGCTGTTTCGATTCCATATACTCCATTACCGAAGTAAATTTCATTTAAATATAATTCCAATATTTCATCCTTAGATAATCTCTGTTCAAGATAAATCGCTGCCATTACCTCTTTTGATTTACGTGTCCATGTTTTATCATTGGATAAAAACAAATTCTTTGCTAACTGCTGGGTGATTGTACTAGCACCCTCAACCTTACTCATTGCAAGAATATCCTTATAAATCGCCCGGAAGACTGATTTGAAATCCACTCCACCATGCTCATAAAAACGCCGATCCTCAATTGCAATAAATGCATTTTTCACATGATCTGGTATCTGATCAATCTGTACCATTGTCCGGTTTTCATTATATAATTTACCAATGATCTCACCGTTAGCAGTTTCAATTGTTGTCGTTGTATCTAAAATTAACGCTTCTTCATTGACGATGAGTCGACCACCGTATAATATAGCAGCAAAACCAATCAAGGCGAGCACTAATAAAATACCAATTATCGTTAAGGAAATTTTCCAGCGCTTTGTCAGATTAAAGCGTCGCTTTTCGTCCTTTTTCTTTTTATTTCTCATTTGTTCACCTCTGTACATACTCCATTATACGGCATTTTTTGACAGGAGCAAACGGAGAGAACACTCACCCATTACCGATTTTAGTGAATAGATTAATATCGCAAACCAGCTGCTGATACGTTATGATATAATGAGAACCGTAAAGAAAGGGGTTTCAGCTGTGAAGGCTTTTATGACAATCGGCACAATTGATTTTTTACTAAAACTAGAAGGAAAATATCGTGATATTCAGTTCTACTTCATGACAAATAGTGAGAACGGTGCAGCATACTATGAAAATTCCAGTAAAAATGTGTTCAGCGCTGGGCGTGAATATGAAGTAGTTATTGAAACGGGTAAACTGAAAAAAGAAGGATTTATTGTAATGAACAATATTCCCGTGCAGGAGGAAGAGCAGCCTGCATTCGAATATCGGTTTAAAAACCGAAAAAACGCAGTAGATGCAATGCCTGGTTTTGAAGCTTTTCGATTGCTTCGGCCTGTAAAAGGAAATACGTACGTAGTCCTCACTCAATGGCATTCATCCAAGGACTTCGACAATTGGAAGAATTCGGAGCAATTTAAGCAAGCACATAAAAACCAATCAACAAAACCTGCAGCATATTTCCCTGAGCGACCATTTGTAACGGCATATCAGATGTATGCGGAAGATGAATGAGGGGAATTTCTCAAAAATGGCTTTGTAGTAGCTTTCATATAAAAATAATATCTAATACTCGTATTTTGAATCGGACTGAACCAAAATACGAGTATTGTTTTTATTCGGGTTGTTGGAAATTTAATGGAGTAGGAGAAATTATGTATCAAACCCTCAATGGTAAAACATAAATTCATTTAGTCAAAAAACTCCATATGTGTTTTTTCCTGTTTATAATAATTTAATCTGTCTTGTAAAGTACCCGTATGAAATTCAAATTTATGACCATCTGGATCAGTGAAATAAATAGATTTTTTGTCTCGCTCATCCCTTGGACGGCCCTGTAGTATATTTACATTCAAATCCACTAATCTTCCATAGATGAGATTGAAGTCTTCCTCTTCAATAGAAAATGCGATATGTGTGTATGATTGGTTGATTTCATTTCGTGGAATGTCCTTTTCTTCATTTAGAGCAATCCACATGCCATCTAAATCAAAATAAGCAGTACTTCTACCTTTCACTAATAGCTTCGCTTCAAACACATTTTGATAAAATGCAATCGCTGCCTCTAGATTAGAAACTGAAAACAAAAAATGATTAAGACCTTTTACAGACATAATATCACCTCAAATTTATAATCTATAAAACTATTATATCTTACCTATAATAGGCAAAATTGTTTCCAGCTCGATTAAGTCTTCGATTATCATACTGCTTGAGCAAGCTCCTCTTCCTGTGCGAAATCAAAATTACATCCGATTGAAACCAAACCATTCTCTTCCGCTGCATTTATATCTGATAATCGATTGCCAACTACTGCCCCACTGGTAATTCCATATTTCTCAATAATATGATCCGCCAAGTCAGCTTTATTCAATGATTCAATTTGTTGGATACTAAGAGTTTCAGTGACCCATTCGTCTAAATTATAATAACCTACTATTGCCTTTAAGTATCTTGTTAGACCATTGCTCGCTATGTAAATTTTTACATTATTTTCCTTTAAATAACGAAATACTTCTTTAACATTTCGATATAATGCGCCTTTCCCCATTCCTAATATTTTCAACTATTCGTTCCAGAAAATAAGCATCCATTTGTTCTCTTATTGCGATAGTATGATTGGGCAGCAGTGTTTCCCATACTTTGGGTAAAGGAACGCCCATAATTTCACGATACTTATAAATCGGTGTTTTTGTATCCCATTTATTTAATTATCTTAAATAATTTAAAGTATCCTCAAGGGATAATTATTGTATTTTATCTGTTTGAAAAAGTGTTCCATCCATATCAAAGATTAGTGATTGCTGCATTATTTTCCTCCTCTTTAATTGATTGGTATAAACATTCTTCTACAATTGTGGAAAAGAGCCCCTTATCATCATTAATTGAATAATATTATTTTACAATTATCAATAATATTATTCATCTATTGCATAACTCTAGAGTTAATAAGTCCATCCTTTCTCTATTCGGCAGTCTCCGTAGAAATGCAGATTAACCACAATAAGATATTCAAACCATAAAAAGCCTAGTTCCTCATTATTTAGATTGAGGAATTAGGCTTATGTTGATATTCCGCGAGTAATATATGAACTTATTTAATAACGTTAATAGTATTGATCTTTTAATACAAACCTAATACCACGATTCGTTATTAAGCTATCATTTTCTTATCTATTCCGTCCATGGTGAATGTAAAATACAATTACAGAAATTTTTATTATTATATTCCGGCCTAAAATGTTTAATGATATCTTCCTTCATATTACCAAAGGTCGTTTCTGGCTTATGCTTAAAGCCCTCATAGAACGCTGGAATAATTTCTTTTTTGAAATTGTTGCGTGGGAAGGCTTTTATAATTTCTTCACGCAAGTCAGCTGGGAATTGTTCGAATCCATCTCCCATTACATCTAAACCAACACCTGAAAAAAGTAGTGCTACTTCAGATTCTTTATGCTCTGCGACGCCAGGTGTCGTGTGTAATGCAATTGCATCCCATACAAGGCGAATCGATTCAGCTGGAATTTGATACTGCTGCAAAAAGCTCCTAGCTGCATTCGCACCATCTACCTCAAATCGTAAATCTGGACTACTGAACTTTTTGGTTAAGCCTAAATCATGGAATAATGCACTAACATACAGCAACTCTAAATCATAATTCTGTTTTGCTTTTGTTCCATTGACTGCACCAAATAAAAACACACGATTCGAATGATTCCATAACAAGTCATTCCCGAATTCGCGTAAAATATCTGCTGCATCTTTCGCCAGTTTAGTATCTGGAATTTTTATACCTGCTACTTCTTGAAACATAATGTAAAATCCCCTTTACTATTTAATAGTTCAAATTTTCATGATTCTACTTTCATTGTAAAGAGGGTAATATCATATATCAATACAATCATTTCTATGATAATAATAGATAAAATCTATAATAAAGAATGATATAAAGAAGCCATCGCAACTTTTTCTGTATCAAAGCGCAGCCTTTCGATTTCCCCAACTAATAACTGAATGTACTTGCGTGCTGCATAATTGATAAAACTATTCTTTTTCATCACGAGATAAATGGATCTAGTTAAAGATGGTCGTTCAATATGCTGGAAGTATAAATCGTCTGTATCATAAAACTCATATAATGTCCGTGAAACAACACTGTTGCCAACCCCATTTCGAACCAGTTTTAAGATAGATTCAATACTAGAGGTTTCAATGATAGGATCTAACTTCCTGCCAAACTCACTGCTCGTTTTATCAAGTATTTGTCTGCATTGATGTATATTGGGAAATAATATAAGAGAACTGTCTAAAACGGTAGAAAATGAAATTTTCCGCTCTTCATTATTTTCATTACTAATCAAGTAAAATTCTTCATCATACAATTTCGTCACCTGCAGCATATCACTGTTATTAAATGTAAAGCCAATTCCAAAATCAGCTTGATTCTCTAAAACAGCCTTTTCCACTTGATCCGTAGTTTGAACAAACACTTTAATATTCGGATATAGCTGATTAAATTCACCACACAAAGTAGATACCAAATCCGTTATTTCTCCTGGTAGGACAGCAATTTTTAATTCTCCTATTTCTACATTTGAAAATGCTCTAATTTGAGAAGAAATACTTTTTAAAGAGCTTTGAATATTTAATGCCTCCTGTTGTACAATTTCACCCACCTTAGTAAGTTCAATCTTCTTACCAATACGGTTAAAAAGTGAATACCCCACTTCTTGTTCAAGCATTTTAATCTGGTGGCTCAACGTAGGTTGCGAAATCCCCAATTTCTCTGCTGCTCTCGTAAAATGCAGCTCTTTACTAACCATTAAAAAGTATTCTAAATGTCGTAATTCGATATTATTTCAATCCTTTCTTATGAAATTATGACCAATTTTTTTCTAATGAGTTCGTTAATTATCTTCAAGTCATTTACTGCGAATCAATATCTAAAATGAGTTAAGACTCTAACTCCTGTCAATACGTGAATGTCGTTCGTCAGCAGCACTTATTATAAATATTGCAGCAACACCATAAACAAATCCCTGGATTATTATCGAAGTCCAAACACTAAATGAGAACAATTCTGACATCAAAAATAACAATATCGGACTAACTAATATTAATATTATGCCTATTGTAAATGCGATCTTTTTGGGTAATGCTTTCATTTTGTCTATCATTTTTTTCTCCTTTTTAAGTTCATTGAAAGCAGGATTAATTTTATTGTTGATTCTGTTGATTGCATAAAAAACTTTTATTGACTTCTATCTTCAATTAATTTTGTGTTAGATCAGAACAAAGCGAGATTTAAAGAAAATCTACGTTTTAAATCTACGCTGCGATCTTCTGGAACTGCATAGTTAATTTAATAGAAGATTAAAAGCAATATCCCAACGATGAAACAATAGTATGTAAAGTATACTAGTTTACCATTTCTCATAATTCCCATAAACCACTTCATCGCAAAATAAGTCATTAGCGAAGTTGCAATAAACGCTACTAAATATGGAATTGCTAAGTCTGCTTTATTAGGTTCATTCAAAAAGTCAGAAAAACCGAGTACAACTCCCCCAAGACTTACTGGAATATACAACATAAATGAGAATCGAAGTGCTGTATCTTGTTTCATACCAACTGCTATTGCTGAAATTATCGTTGCACCTGAACGGCTAATGCCAGGGGTTAATGCGACAGCCTGACCTAAACCAACAATGAACGCATCCTTAATCGTAATGTCACGTTCGTTTTTAGATCCCTTCATATTACGAATTAACCAAAGGGCAATCCCTGTTACAAAGAGCATAACGGCAATTGTAGTCATACTGACATTTTCTGCAATATAGTCATTTAATAAAATTCCAAGAAGACCTGCTGGAACCGTTCCTATAACTATGAAACAAACGAATCGAAAGTCACTTTTATAGCGGGAATTTTTGGTTCTCAAATAATAAATCGAATTGCTTATAAGCCTGATAATATCTTTTCTGTAAATATAAAGTATCGCTAATAGTGAAGCAGTATTTGTAAGTATTGCAAAAGTAAACCCTTGTTCACCCAGTCCTAAAACTTCACTGGCAATCATTACATGTCCACTTGATGACACAGGGATAGGTTCTGTAAAACCTTGAACCAACCCAATAATAATCATTTTTATTATATAGAATATCTCTAATTCTTCCATTTTACTCTCCCTGCTGAAGTGTTGTTCATTAATTTTATTCAAAACTATTTATTCAAAACTAGTATAATAGAAAATATTACCAACAGATATTAAATCTCATCCTTACTAAAGTTTTTAGTACATCCAGCTCTATTTGTCTACCATTATCGGAGTAGATTCTGTACAATATTTGTTTTCCAAATACTAAACCCTACCAAAGCACCTAGCATATTAAGAATGAAATCATCAATATCAAAACTTCCTCTTCTTGAAACTAATTGGATAATCTCAATAAAAAATAACAAAGAAACCATCGAAACAGTAAATACACTTACTTTGTTTGCCTTTTTAATGTAGTATGGCAGATAAATCCCCATTGGCAAAAACATAATGAAATTACCAAAGAGATTTTTAATAGGAATTTCTAAATTCATGCTCCTATCAATTATTACCGTAATATACATACTAATAGTCGTGAATGGAACAAAATTTGAATAGTTCCTTGTATACTCTATCATTGAAAGATCTGACGATAAATAGCCTCTTGATGAATCTAAGAATAATAGAATAATCAATGCCGATAAATAAAACACGAAACTTATAGTAAAAAAAATCTTCAATACTTTTTTCATTTTACCCCTCATTAGTGGATATTTAAATTTATTTCATTATTGACCAATTTCTTTTCCAAGCTTAAGAATACCTGACCTTTATATGTTCTTTCATCGAATGTAACAAAGCCAAGTGAAGTCCAAAAATTAAGTGCCCTTTTGTTTTTAGAATGAACAGCTATATGAACCACATTTACTAGTTTTTTTCTCATTAATTCTTCATACATCCTATATATTCTTTTTGCATATCCCAAATTTTGATATTTTTGGTGGACGGCAAGTAAACTTATCCAAGGTGTATTTAAGCGAGGGCTTGACATTCCAAAGTCGAGAATACCTATATATTCATTTTCTTTTGTTATGAAGTATCTTTCTATCTTTAATTCGTCAGCATCTTTGGATATTACTAATATATCTTCAACCTCCAATACTTCTTTACCGTAAGCTATTAAATTATACTCCATATTAGAATTCATAATTTCCTTTTCAATGTCAATCTTATCCACACCGTTTTTAACCAAGGTTAACATATTCCCATTACTCCTCTACACACTATTGATAATTATGCAGCATCCTTCACTAACCTGTATTTACAAAAAAGAAAAGTCTAGAATAACGATCACTTTATGTAAATCTGTGCCATGATTGGGGATTGGATACCATTTTTATTTTGTAAAGAGCCAAATTAGAATAAGTAATAAAGCAATTACAACCCAAATAACGGCTTGTTTATTTTTCTTCAATTGAACAACCTCCCTTTATTCTACTTTTGATAACCTCGTTCATTTTTTCGGTGACCTTCCCTGCTCCATATTCTTGTTACATCATGCAATATCGCTTTATTAAAAGTCAGCTTATAAATATCTGGCATATCAAGGCTTTTCCAAAAATGAAAATCATATTTCTTATCTAAGTAATTCATGATTAGTACCATTATATTACCGTGAGTTCCTACTGCTATATTTTTACCTTCATATCTATTTAATATCTTAAAAGTTGCTGAAATTCCCCGTTTTTGAGCTTCGATATTGGATTCCCCGCCTTCCCAAGAAAAAGAGGGATTCTGCCAAACTTTTGAGATGGCTGAATCGAAATCATCTACTGGATTTTCAGCAAGTTTTCGTTCCTTAAAACCATTTTCAATGATAACCTCTTTACCTATTCTCTGGGCAATTCCTTCCACGGTTTGTACAGCCCTCTTGTATTGGCTAGCAATAACAACATCTATATCTTCTTTTTCGAGAAAGCTGTTAATTCTATCTGCATCTATAAGCCCTTGTACAGATAAAGGTCTCCCTAACTCATCTGGTGTAAATGTCGAATGAGCATGCCGTACTAAATACACGTTTGTTTGCAATATTGTTCTCTCCTATGCAATCTCTTTATAGATTTTACCCTCTGCATTTGATTTCCTTCAGTATAGATATGCGCTCCTATAACTTTATGTTTCACTTTAGTAATCTTGTTGCACTAAAGCCTCGCTTGTTTAATAATTTCTATCCAAAAAGAGAAGCAGATAACTACCCGCCCAAAGGAAATATCCTATCTGAATCATTATAAACATAAAAAATTCAAAGGAAGAAAGTTTTCTTTGCCGCTTTATTTTTCTTAAGTGCCAGTAGTATATAAATAAACATAGAAACAGTAATACCACAGATAATTCGTGCATGCTTTCTACTAGGTTAATCAAAGCAATCTACTCCTTTAGTTGAACACAATCTAATTTCTAAATGTAGATATGCACCCCTGTTGATTGAATCGAGATTCATGGCAATTCGAGGAAGTAATTCTATTTCTCTTGATTAGGTCATTACCGATGTAATGTAACACAATTTTATCGTTATTCAAAATTGTTGTCTATAATATTCTGAAATAAGTTCAAATGTGATATTAATGATTATTCAGGTCACCTATAATATAAAAGGTTGTTCTAAAAACAATAGAAGGAATATTATGTTATTATAATTTTTAAAAGGAGAGGCACTAATAAATGAAACAAATATATGCATTTGAGCAAAAAGAAGAATTCGACCGATATCAAGATATCATCCAAAAATTTGGTAATAAGCTGAAGAACTACCAAAAAATACTGGAAGAGCAATATGCATTGAATGATTTACCAAAGGGTGTAATATGGACAACTCCAGAGCTAGCAACTACTGCTTTTTCTGATATACCAATACCAGCCTACACAAATAAAAATTTGATATATATTTCACCAGACTTAGCGGATTGGAGAAAACTATTCCTTCAGCAATTGGAAGGAAAACATCTGCCTAATGTGGAAGAATTTTATGAGAATTATTCCGAAAATCAAGTATTTATCATATTAGCACATGAATTAGCACATCATTCAGATTTATTCTTAGATGAATTTGAAGATGAACGAGAAGAAGGCATCTGGTTTGAAGAAGGAATGTGTTTTTACCTACCGAGAAAATTATTGCTTAGCGAAAAGGAATTTGATGAAATAACAACTGTCGAAACGGAATTGGTTAATGCTTTCAAGGACAAATACGGAAATCATTCCATCGAAGACTTTGGCAGCAGCTCTTACGAAGGTAGCCTATCAAGCATTATGTTTGATTACTGGCGCAGTTATCTTGCTGTAAAACATTTAGTGGAGATTCGTGCTAAAAATGATGTAATGTCCGTTTTTGATCAATATCATAAATGGGATCAGGAAGGCAGAAAAGTGTCGTTAGTGGAATATTTTGAACTAGAATTTTTGTTTGAATAAGGAATACTGAACACATATTAAAAACCGTACGAAATAAAGGATCGTTATCCAAATTTCGTACGGTTTGTTCATTTTTAAAGAATTAATTTCAGCGAGTATACTAGAAAATACCGATATATTGGTGAAACTCGCCGATATCTGCTATTCCAGCTCACTTTCATTCGATATACTTCCGGAAGTGACAGGCACCTTCCGAACTCAGGGCCCGAGCCCGCACTCCTATTTCAAAACAAATTCTTCAAAGAATGCCTGGAATTCATCCTCTGGCTGCTGCCCAACGATCCGAGCGACTTCTTGTCCGCCTTCAAAGTAAACCAATGTCGGTGTAGATTCGATAACAACTGGAGATTTATCACCAAACTCTAATAAATTAAATTTCTTCATATCAATCTCATTCTCTTCAGCTAGTGGTACTAAATACGGTGTTGTTTGCTGGCAATATACACAGGTAGGACTATAGAAATAAACCGTTACTGCATCGCCACTTTCTATTTTTTCATTTAACTCATCTGGAAGAATTTGATTTCCATAATCCGGATTGTCCAACTGGTCAATTGTTGGTTGTTCTAAATCTGTTGTGCCATAAGGATTATTACTACCTTCTAATTGCTGATTGTTCTTATAGTCTATTACAAAGAATAGCGCTACAAATAATACAATGATTGCACCAATGAAAATAATCATTTTCTTACCCATACTTATTTCCCCTCTCTGTTCTTTCTTTGTTCGCTAAGTAAAAGAAGATGTAAAATAAAAATCACTATAAATGCTACTCCGGCTAGGAATGGTATTGTGACAAAGCCAAAATAGTTAACATAAACAACGTTACATGGAACCCCACCAACACAAGATCCACCTATTTCTTGAAATGCCGGTACTTTTTGAATTAAGTAATGATATGCAGAGACTAGCATACCTATTCCACTTAGAATCAGACCTGGTAGTGCAATATTAATTTCCTTTTTTATCGCTGCAAAGCCATAAATCACAACCAATGGGTACATTAGTATTCGTTGATACCAGCAGAGTTCACAAGGAATGTATCCCATTACTTCTGAATAAAACAAGCTGCCTGTCATCGCAATAAAGGCTTGAGCCCATATCAGCATTAAGAGGTTCTCCGCTTTCTTACTCATTTTTCCCATTTATTAGTATTCCTCTCTTCTATATTTACATTTGTAATTATACAAATGCAAGAAAGGAAACACAAATAAGTTTGCTTAGGACTAGATTCATATTTGACAATTTAGCGAACGATGCTTATTTATTAAGTAAAATTTACAATAGCTGATTTCGATGAACATATACTGCAGCCTGTGTACGATCATGAACTTCAAGCTTTGAGAGTATATTACTAACATGGGTTTTGACTGTTTTAATGCCAATATATAATTTTTCACTAATTTCTTGATTTGTCATCCCATTACCAATACAAAGCAAAACTTCCAGTTCACGTTCAGTTAGCGCGTCATGTGCCTTCTTACTTTCAGAACGAAAACTTGTCATCATTTTCCCAGCTACTTTCGGTTCAATCACATTTTCTCCACTCGACGCTTTCTTAATTGCATCGGCAATTTCCGTTGCGGAGGAGGTTTTTAATAAATAACTAAATGCACCTGCTTTAATCGCCGGGAAAACTTGCTCATCGTCATAATAGCTTGTTAAAATAATAATTTTACAATCTGGGTACTTTTCCATTACTTGCTTAGTCGCTTCAATTCCATTCCCATTCTCCATCATTAAATCCATTAGTAATACATCAGGTCTCAACTGTAAAATTAGTTCAGCACCTTCATTTCCACTCGCTGCTTCTCCCACGATGTCAAATTCATCCTCTGTTTGTAAATATGCGATAATTCCTTTGCGTACAATTTCATGATCATCCACTACAATAACACGAATCATTGACCTCTCCCCCTAACATGGAATTCTAATATCGATATAAGTACCCTCATCCTGATTCGAACGAACGACAAACGTTCCCCCTAGTTCTTCACTTCGTTCACGCATTGTTTTTAAACCATACGATGTTTTCCGAGTTGAATCTTTTGTCACATCGAATCCCTGACCATTATCACGAATATGTAAGAATAACTCCTTCGCGCGCTTCGTAATGGTTAAATCAACCTCTGTTGCGTTCGCATGGCGTAAAATATTTGAAAGTGACTCTTGAATGATTCGAAAAACATGTTCTTCAATTGTATCGTTAAGGCTTAATTCATCTGCAATCGTTAACTTAAAATTAATCGGACTTTTCATTTCTAGTTCCACAACCAGCTTCTCGACGCCTTCTTTTAGAGTATCACCTGATAAATGTACTGGTCGTAAATGTAATAATAGGGCACGCATTTCTGTTTGTGCTTGCAATGCTGCAATCGACACGTCTTCGATTTGTTTTTTTGCTAGTGCTGGCTTTTTATCAAACTGCTTAGTTGCTGCTTCCGCCATCATTGTTAATGCAAAAAGCTGCTGACTCACAGCATCATGTAAATCCCTTGCGATTCTTTGTCTTTCTTCAATGACTGCCGCTTTATGTGCTGACTTTGCTAAGTCCGATTTTTCATCAGCCATTCGCTGGAGAGACTTTACTTGGTTTTGGAGCTTTGTTCCTAGCTCATTTAATTCATTGGCAATCCTGCTAAGTTCATCATTTTCCATAAAATGAATCTTCGTTTCATAGTTTCCATTTGCATATTGAGCAATTAATACAGACATTGCATCCAGTCGCTGTTTCATCGTACTACTCGATTTAAACCCTGTATAAAGTGAAATGATTGCTGCAATTATGGTATAAAGCGCCATAAAAAGAAAGATACTTCGAACCGTCAGCCATTCTGGACTAAATAAGGCATGGATAGTTAACAGTATCGAGAGTATTGTTACAATTGTTAAAAATAGTCCGTACAGATGTGAGCTAATAAAAATATAACGAACACTTGAGAATTTTGCTTTTTCCATTGTTCTTATCCCCCTCACACTTGAGAAATCCGGATTGACCCTGCCTTTAGACGTATTTTGAAATCTAATTTCTGAACAGCATCCTCATAATTTTCAGTCTCATAAGTAAGCGAGCGGTTGATTCCATCAACCGATTGTTTGATTACAACAATTTCACCTGCACTTACAGATGCGTCCACTCGAAACGCTACATTTTCAGGAATAATGATATTTACGTCTCCTGCTAATGAATGAATAGCGAACGGAATTCTTTTTTCTGGAATGAATGCTTTCGAAAAATCAAAGTAAAACTCCCCTGCTAGGTTTTTTAAGTTCATTGGTTCAACTTTCCAATTATGCTCATTAAATTCATGATTCCCGATTGAAAAAGCAGTACCATGATAGGATTTCTTCTTTGTGTGTTTATCAGAGTCATATTCAATTACGATATTAGAACCACGGTCGAACATCATAAAACCAAAATAAACAATTAATAATGGCCATAATTTAAACACATCCCAGAAGCCAAAGGTGATTACTTCAAATCGATCGAGTAATAGCAATGTTCCAAAGATCAATAAGAACGATCCTCCAGACCAGCTGCCGCCTTTTTTCAAGAGGTAGTCACCGAGCAATTTAATCCCTATAACTACAAAGAAGGTCGGATACATATAATGCCAAGCAATTCCTATGTCAAAACTGATCATCCCGATATTTGCTAAAACGAGCATCACACCAAATATAATCAATACTATTGCTGTAAAATAACGAAGCGCATTTTTCAATTCACTCATCCTTTCAAAAGGAAATTTTTAGAAAGCTAAGGTCTAACCAAGACTATAGGGAAAATTCGATTAATAACGCGAAGTCCTGGGAATCCGATTACTCGTCCCATCGAAAACATTTGTCGCAACACAGAACTGACCTAAATCCTGAGGCCCCACCTATGTAGTAAGAAATATTTTATACTTACTTAACTACCAAGAGGTTAGTTATACCTATTCTTAGTGTATCTGTAATTCCAATAATCGAGAACCTTCTCTAGATTGCTTCTTCCTCCGACCTAAGACCGAGCCGCAATCCAGATTATTTCATTTCAGCAAAATGATGGTTTCGAAATCGAGACTGATGGGTATTTAATAAGTATACTGAATAACATTCAAAAGGCGGGATTAATAATGGAAAAAGATTTGGAAAAGTTAATTGAAGGACTGAATGTCGATTTAGCACACGAATATGGTGCAGCAATTCAATATACATATAGCGCATCTGTCGTATCAGGTCTATACCGCTCAGCATTAAAACCATTTTTTGAAGATGAAATTACGGATGAACTCGGACACGCGCTATATTTATCCGAAAAGATTAAATCCCTTGGTGGTGTACCAACTACAGAATCAGCCGAGGTTCCTCAGCCAACCGATGTAAAAGAATTATTAGAAGCGGTCCTTGAGTCTGAAACAAGTACAATTAAACGTTATGAAGAACGAATGCAACAAGCAGAAGACTTAGGTCTTACAGAATTAAAGGTTAAATTAGAAGATTTAATTTCCGATGAAACACATCATAAAGAGGAAGTTGAACGTTTACTAGCTGATCCCAGATTTTCTTAGAACAAAAGCTTAAAGCTAGTTTGAGCTATATACGGACTGCCCCCCCGCAGTTTGGGGTGGTTCGACTTGTCGAACATTCCTTCGTAGGAGATAAAGGAAACATGCCCCTGCACTTTAGGGGTATGCCGACGTTGGCGAAGCCTGCTTTTAGTCGGCCTTCCTTAAAACCATAGTCGATGTTGACTTTCACCACACGGGTATAAGTGCGACTAAGCCTCATGTGTAACCAATCGGCAAGTCTTCTTTATCGTGTCATGAGGTGAGGGAAGTCTCGCTGGGCGCTGGAGCTGGACGTGGCCAATCTTGTCATTAGAATTATCTTTACCTCCCCACTTTTTAAAGGGCAGCCGAATCGGCTGCCCTTTTTGTTTAGCTATTTATATATATCTTGCTTCAAACGAGTTTTGACTTAATGTAGCCATTGATAAATGAAATACTAAACAAGCCACCAGCAACAATAAATACAATAAAACCTAAGTATTCCTGGAGTACAATAAATAGTAGCGCGTAAATGATAACTTGAACAAAACTTAGCTGATGGATGATTTTCAATATTGCAGCCTTTTTTAGTATGTGATCGACCGGGTAGAGGTCCAGCCATATATTCGTTCGGAAATGTTGGTATAATGGCATCATTTGAAAGCTGCTTAAGTAGATAAACAGCAGGCCAAATAGTACCTTCATCCAAATATTCGGTATCAGATAAATGAATAATCCGCCGATAATGATTAACCGAAGATACATGCCTACGTAATCGCCACTGCGAATGAATGTAATTCGATAAAGATAATCATATGTTTGCTTTTTAGCAAATGGAATGCGGCTGGAAATGAGCGAAACAAGCCACTGGCGTCTCTTTGTCCGATTTTTTAAATGTGGAACATCCGCAAACATGTTGGCGAAACGATAAAAGGATTGCATCCGGTTTTGATCTTTTTCTACAAGCAAGTCCCACGCTATACCTGCCTGCTTCTTAGAAACGGAAAAATCATACAGGAATAACAACACGAATAAGATAGTAATAATTCCAGCAAAAAACAAATTACCTTGAATAATGAAATAAAAAATAACAATATTTAAGAAGGTACGTGCTAATAAATCAATCTGTCTTACTCTAGCTTCCCTAACTTTTAACATCCACCAATTGGCAATCAAATTTCCGACTTTAAATAAGAGCACTATCGCAAGTGTCAGTAAGTACCCAGTTCCTGTTCGTTCTGGGAAAGCAGCGAAATATAGCGGGCTGAATGCTGCAACTAACAGTAATATTAAATAAAGCTGAACAACAAAACTATAGATTAATGAATTTCGGAAATAGGCATTCATCTTATCCTCTGCAACGATGATGAATACTAAATCCGGCTCTTGAAGTAGCGTTCTGACAGGGCTATAGCTTACTAATAATCCCAGTGAAACCCCAATTACAAGTGCAGTTGGGAAGTTTTCTGGAAGCTCTGTGAGCCACTGCTGATAATAAAATGCAGTTGCAGAGATTAGAAAGAACATAACGACAACCATATGACCATTTAAGATATAGCGAGTATAGCGTCCCAGTTCTTTCAAATGTGCAGATAATCGTTTTTTATAAAATTCATGTGAATTAAACATGGCTATCTTCCTTTGTTAACTGCACATATAAATCATCCAAAGTTGCATCAGGCAAATTAAAGCTTGTACGCAATTCATCAATTGTTCCCATCGCCCGAACTTCACCATCATGCAGAATAATAAAACGATCACAATAACGTTCTGCAGTTGCTAATATATGAGTCGACATTAATATACCAGAACCTTTTTCTTTCATTTCTTCCATCAGATTCAAGTACGACTGTATTCCCAAAGGATCTAAGCCAACGAATGGTTCATCGACAATGTATAATGGTGGTTCAATTAAAAATGCGCACATAATCATGACCTTCTGACGCATCCCTTTCGAAAAATGCACTGGAAACCAATTTAGTTTTTTCTCCATGCGAAATTCTTTCAAGAGCGGTGGCAATCTTTTTTCAAATAAATCTTCAGAGATTCCATATGCCATTGCAGTTAAGCGCAGATGCTCCCCGAGGGTTAGTTCATCATATAGGATTGGCATTTCTGGTATATATGCCATTTGATTTCGATAAGTAGTTGGATTTTCTTTGAATGTTTTCCCATTTACAGAAACGGATCCTTTTTTTGCTTGCATCAAGCCAATTATATGTTTGATTGTTGTACTCTTACCTGCTCCATTTAAACCGATAAGTCCTACAATTTCTTTTGGATATACATCGAAGGAAATACCGTGTAATACATTCTTATGTGTATATCCGCCGTAAAGATTGTTTATATGTAATAGTGACTCCATCAGGTTACCTCCTTCATTATCGTTTAATTTTACCATTTCCAACGATTGAAAGCCAAAGTATACGCCACTTAAACTTTCGACATCATTTTTTGCGGTGTTTTTACATTCAGGTTCAGCCTTGAGTCAAATAGACCCACTAACTTTTATAAAATATTTTTAAATAAATGTGTATATTACTTTAAATTCTACACATAATATTTTTGAAGACGCAGGGTATCTCACTAAAAAAATTCTGTGTCAAACACAAATGAGGTGTTAGTGATCGAATATCTAATGTAATTTCGTGTAATTTCACACAAAATGAGGTGTTAGACTTCGGTAATCTACTCTGAATTTAGTGGATAAAACACAAAATGAGGTGTTAGTGTTGGCATACTAATGACAATAAAACCCTTTTGCCAGGACCCGTCTCAACAAATGAGACGCTGACAAAAAGGTTTTTGTAAACCAATGCTCGTTGCGATAACGAAATTGTTTACAGTCCCCACATTAGCTTGCAGATACCCTCGTCTTCTTAAAGCAGGCTAGTTCGCAGTATTGCGAACTAGACCTGTTTATTATTTTTAAGCCATTTAAAATATTTTAGCATCAATCCTAAATGCTTTACTTTCACCCACAATTGTCTATACAATTATCTTATTAGATGGCTCTATTGTGATAAGATTTGTTGCATTTATTATTTAACAATGAAAATAATTAGAGGAGTGGTGAGTAATGAGTCATGAGGATTGTGTTTTTTGTAAAATAATTGATGGAGAATTACCATCTGCAAAGGTTTATGAGGATGAAGAAGTACTGGCATTTCTTGATTTAACACAAGTTACAAAAGGACATACGCTTGTTGTTCCGAAAACCCATACAAAGAACATTTACGAAACATCTCCAGAAGTAGCTAGAGAGCTTTTCTCTCGAATTCCGGCAATTGCTAATGCAATTAAGGATACATATAAACCAATTGGAATAAACTTACTCAATAATAATGAGAAAGCTGCTGAGCAATCTGTATTTCATTTACACGTTCATTTAATTCCACGCTATGGAAATGGTGATGGCTACACACCAAATTGGACAACATATACAGATGAATATACACCTGAGGATCTACAGCAAATTGCAAAGGAGATTAATAATAACATCAAACACTAGTCTTCTCTTTATGTTGATTTGCAAGAATTCTAGTTAAAGCTTAATAAAAAGTGTGTCTGGATAAACTCCAGACACACTTTTTATATATTCGGTTTAACCAAATTAAGAAAATTAATACTTTTTATTTCTAATAAAGTTTGTTATAATGATTCTAATATTCCGCAGCTGACAATGAGTGTACAGTTGGGAATTAAAAGCTGAGCGAAGCTTGAGATGAGGAGAGGTAGAAATGAAGATTAAAGTTTTAATTATTTTATCATTATTGGTGGGAATTGGCACCATCTTGCATGCTGCAATCCCAGGATTATCTATTGCCGGAGTAAAACCAGACCTATTACTATCCATGATGTTTATCGGTATTTTCCTATTTCCAAAAGCAAACTATGTTTTACTGTTATCACTAGTATCTGGAATAATTTCAGCACTTACAACGAGTGCACCAGGCGGACAAATTGCCAATATCATCGATAAACCAATTACAGCCTTTATTGTTCTAGCATTATTTTTACTAGTACAGAAAAAAGTAAGTACGACTATTAGTGCTCCTGTATTAACGTTTATCGGCACACTCATTAGTGGTTCCATATTTGCTTTTGTATTATCGTTTATTGCAAGTTTAGGTGAGGGTGGATTTATTGCATTGTTCGTCACTGCTATCCTGCCTGCTGCAGCACTGAACACCGTGATCATGGTTGTGGTTTATCCAATTATCCAAGGGATTATCAAGCGGACCAATTTAGTTACTGTATCTTAACTTTAGAAAGCATTATAACTATTAATCCTCTGGCAACACATTGTCAGAGGATTATTTTATGTCTTCTTTTTCGCCTGTTTTGCATTATTTGTGAAAAATTTTACAAATTGAAAGATGTTTACTCGTAAGCTGAAAAGAGAAAGGGTATAATAAGAGTATAGAAAGGAGCGAATACATTATGTCAAAAGCAAAATCATTCGTGTTAGGTCTTGTAGTTGGAGGAACAGTTAGTGCTGCAGTAACATTATTAAGTACGCCTTCATCTGGAAGAACTGTTCGTGACCAAGTTAAAATTCAAGGATTGGAACTAAAACAATTATTAACTAACTTAAAAGAGAACGGATTGCAACTAAAAATGCAATTTAGAGAAAGCTCAAAAGAAGGCGCCGTACTTGTTAAAGAGCTTACGCAAGATATTAGAAAGTCAGTGGAAGAATGGAAAAACACCGTTGAACCCCATCAGGAAAGTATCCATAAATATTTAGAACAAATTGAAACCAGTATTAAAGATCTTGAAGAGAAGGTAAAGAAACAATAGATTAAAAAGAGCTTTCTCATTTTGAGAAAGCTCTTTTTAACTTTACTTATTTTATACCTTCAGTCCATTCTGCAACACGTTCCGGGTTTTCTTCAATCCAAGTAGCTGCTGCATCTTCAGGACTAGTACCATCTTGAATTGCTGTCATTACTTCTTCCATTTCTGCTAGTTCCCAGTAGAAGTTATCTAACACTTGATATGCTTCAGGCATTTCTTCTTCTAAACCTTCACGAACCATTGTTTTAATTACTTCCGCTTCACCAAAGGTACCATTAGGATCTTCTAAATATTTCAGGTCATATTTTTGGAATTTCCAGTGCGGAGACCATCCAGTTACAATAATTTCTTCTTCATTTTCATATGCCTCACTTAAAGCAGTTGTCATTGCACCACTTGAAGATGTTTGAACTTCCCATCCCTCTAGGTTATCATATTCTTCAACTGCACGTTCTGATGCCGCAACAACACCAGCACCTGGTTCAATCCCAGTAATTGTCATATCTGCTTCATCCGTCAGATCAGCGATTGAATTAACATCCATATATGATGGAACTACTAAACCAATTTTAGCACCTTCTAAATTCTCACCAAGGTCAACTACCCGGTCGCCATACTGCTCAAATTGAGCAGCATGTGTACCTGGCATCCAAGCAGCAACCATTCCGTCTGCTTCACCACTAGCTACAGCTTCCCACATAACAGCATTATCTAAAGGTGTTAATTTAACATCATAACCTAAATCTTCTAGAACTTTACCAACTACATGTGTAGAAGCGACCTCTGTATCCCATTCAACATATGCTAAGTTAATTTCTTGATTTTCTACTGCTGCTTCTTCATTACTTCCTGAGTCTGATTCCTCATTTGATCCACAAGCTGCAATAAATAAAAGCAATAACAGACCTGTTATTAGTGCTACATATTTCCGATTGAACTTAAACATACAATCAATCTCTCCTTCAATAAATTATTAATATTAGAATTTTCTTTTAGAAAAATTACCAATCATTATTATTTCTTCTTATTCATGTTTTGTGTAAAGCGATCAATAATTATCGCTAATATTACAATTCCTATACCAGCAACAAATCCTGGTCCCACTTGTGCACGTTGTAAGGATGATAGAACTTCTTTTCCTAGACCTGGTGCACCGATCATTGACGCAATTACAACCATCGATAACGCAAGCATTACCGTCTGATTTATTCCAGCCATAATTGTTGGTCTCGCCATAGGTAGCTCAACCTTGAATAATTTTTGTGCTCCTGTACTACCAAATGCATCTGCGGCTTCAATCAAATCTTTCGATACTTGACGAATCCCTAAGTTCGTAAATCTTACTGTCGGTGGCGTTGCAAATATCAATGATGCAAATACCCCCGGTACCATACCTATTCCAAAAAACGCAACCGCAGGAATTAAATATACGAATGCAGGCATGGTTTGCATGAAATCTAGGATCGGTGTAATAACCGCATTTGCTATTTTGCTTTTCGACATTAAGATACCGATTGGTACACCAATAATTATTGATAAAAGACTTGCTAGGATTACAAGTGTTACAGTATTCATTAAATCTTCCCAGTGTCCCTGATTATAAATCAGCCAAAGTCCAACAATGGAAAAGGCTGCTAACCCAAATTTCTTTCCCGTTATAAAGAATGCAAGAATGGCAACAATCAAGATAAAAATAACTGGTGGAATATTCATTAATAAATCCTCTGAAACGAATTCCATAAAATCACCAAAGTATTCCTTAATCGGATCAAATAGGAATGCAAAAGTATCAGTTAACCATCTTGTAAATCTCTGTGTTGCTTCACTAATTGGTATTTTTGGTACAAAATCTAATAAGTTATTAAGCATTTTCTAAATTCACCTCGCCATCTCCAGAAAGTGCTGCAATGACAGAGCCACGTACAATAATTCCTAGCAGTTTGCCATTCTCGACAACGGCAACAGGAACCTGCGAGTCATGGATAATTGCAAAAATCTCATGAAGTGCTGTGTCTTTTTCTACCTTTGGAATGTCTGTTTTGATAATCTTTTTCAGATCACTAATTTCGTTTTTAATTGCCCCTGAAGCATCGTCTGCCGTTATATACCCTTGTAATTGACGTTTATTATCAATGACAAAGATGCTTGAAATCCCAGTCTCACGCATTCTTTCCAATGCAACACGTGGTCCGTGCTTTTCAATATAAATTGCTTCTGGACGCTTCATAATGTGTTGAGCTGTTAAAATCTTCGAACGATCAACGTCCTCCACAAATTTTTCTACATAATCATTTGCAGGATTTACAAGAATTTCTTCTGGTGTACCGATTTGAACAATGACACCGTCTTTCATTAGTGCAATGCGATCACCAAGACGCAATGCTTCATCTAAATCATGAGAAATAAATAGAATCGTTTTTTGCATTGATGATTGTAAATCGAGGAGTTCATCTTGCATATCTTTGCGAATAAGTGGATCTAACGCAGAAAATGCTTCATCCATTAATAATATTTTCGGATCATTTGCAAGTGCTCGTGCAAGTCCTACACGTTGTTGCATTCCACCAGATAGTTGACCTGGCTTCTGATTAAGATAACCACCGAGTCCAACTAATTCGAGTGCTTCTTTTGCTTTTTTCTGCCGTTCTTCTTTTGAAACACCCTGTATTTCCAATCCATATTCTGCATTTTCTAGGATAGTTCGTTGGGGGAATAATGCAAACTGCTGAAACACCATGCTCATTTTTTCACGTCGAGCTTTACGGAGAGCTTTTTTATCCATTTTTGATAAATCTTCACCATCAATGAGAATATTTCCCTCAGTTGGTTCAATTAGACGGTTTATCAAGCGAATTAGTGTTGACTTACCACTACCTGACAAGCCCATAATAACAAATATTTCACCTGCTTCAACACTAAATGACGCCCGGTTAACCCCTACACTATTACCTGTTTCTTTTAATATGGCTTCCTTTGTCAAGCCTTTATCAAGGAGCTGCAATGCTTGCTTTGTATTTTTACCAAATACCTTTGTTAGATTTTTTACTTCTATTACTGCCACATTTTTTCACCTCTTTGATTATTATTTTTGAAAACTAAGCTCAGCTAAGCTTTTTAGCGACTGCCTTTGTTTTACTTATGCAGTGAGAAAGTTTTTAAACTTCTTACCAGCCATTTAAGAATAAAATTATAAATGTGAGAATCGATGTAAGCAATCCACTTCATAACTATAAACTTTGTATAATTTTATTTCAAACTTTATATTCGGTCATATTTGTATGTATTTTACGTACAGTTTAAACTGTACGTAAAATACATACTCTATCCTCTTAATACCTTCCAAATACTTCAATATCCAGTATAATCCTCGATTTTTATTAAAACTCATTCTAGTGTACCCTATAGATAGAAAAGATTGGGAGGATATTATGGTTACACCAAATAATACAAAGATTGCTGATAAAATAATAATTGAATTTTCTAAAACTATTGAAATGTTTGGGTTAACAACACTTGAAGCACGTTTATTTATATATCTCTATCTTTCAGAGGAAGCTTTAACATTGGACGAAATGAGTGAAGCATTGGGGAAAAGCAAGACTTCAATGAGTACTAATATAAGAAGTTTACTGGAGTTAAACCTTGTTACACGGGTATGGAAAAAAGGCATAAGGAAAGATCTTTACGAAGCCAATTCACAGCTATTCAAAGCATTTATGAATACCTACCTTAACAGATGGATTGACGCTACCAACCAGCAACTGGATGGACTAGAGGATATTAAACAACTTTCTAAAACAGAAGGAGAAAATAACCCTTCTATAAAAGACCATAAGCAACTAATGAATCGTTTAGATAATATTATTAGCTTTCACTTACAGATAGAGATGCTATTTAATGAGATGAAACAAAATATAAATAGATAATCAATTATCTTCGTTTATATTTGGCTTCATCACGATTAATAATTTCAATAAATGTATTCATTAAAGAAGGAAAATATCCTTCTTTTTTTAATGCATAAATGGTTCGATTCGGCTCTAACTTTTCATTCAGCATCCCTGCGAAATGAATTAGTAATATTGTATAATCCATTAGCCCTTCCTCTTTTTGTTGCTCAAATGTTTCATTTAATTTATGTAGTGAGCCCATCAATTCTTTATACTCTTCAAAAGTGATATTATTTTCAATGATTAACTTAATAAATGGATATTGGTCCATGTCGATAACTTTAGATAGTAAATGAATGTGAAATGAACTTGAATCGTTTATCTTTATTTCTTTCATTCCAATTCCCCCCAAAATCTAAATTAATGTATTGTTTTATACTATCAAGACAATTTTAATTCCCCTACAATTATCCTTAACTTATATTGAAAAAAGTATTGTGGTGAACTTTATCTATTATGTAATAAATTTTACACGTAATTATTAAAAAAGCTATTGATTTTTGTCTGCAAACATACTATTATTCATCAAGTGACATTATTATATTTACAAAACAAAGGTTTTACCTTGCATTTCAGTGAAAGTCTTAGTTGTAGCTATGTAATATTTTCTTAACTATCTAATAAATAATCGTGGAGGCTCATCATGAATTGTTGGAAATCAGTAAGTTCGACGAAAGAATTTGGGCAGAATCGCCTTTTTCTAACATCATCCTTAGTAGCGATATTAACCTTTATCCTACTCTATGTTCCCTTTTCCATTATTCATGAGGTAAATTATGTGGATGAAGCTGGGACTATACCATTTATTATCGTATTGTGCATATTACCATTCCTGCATACATCTATGCATATTCTACCATTAATCATGATGAAGAAACGAGTAAAAATAATTTTCAATCAAACGAAATCAACTGGACTTCCTATTAATTATTACGTAAAAACACATTTAACAAAGAAAGCAGCAATTATAGTGGCAATAGCACCAACTCTACTATTAACATTACCTGGCCTTATAACAAGTTATTACTTTAGAGAATACTTTGTATATATTTTACTTCTTACCTGTATCCATATCGGTATTTCATTTATCGATTTTTGGTATATTAAGCAAATAATCCATGCTCCCAAAACCGCCTACATCGAAAAAGGACAGGATGGAGTAGATATATTATTGAAAGCAAACTAAGGATCCGAATCATATCAGGTCCTTTTTATTTTGATTATTTCCCAATTAAACAGCTTCTTGCCATCAAAATTTTGAAAGATAATGTGGCAGAATAAAGGTATTTTCATGGTAAATCGGTGTCTGACTATTTATTTTATATTAAAGTATGGTATATTAATCAGTGTGAAAATAGAAGTACGAAACAGATTAGGAGTGTTAATGGATGAAGAAACTAATAATCGCTACAGCGTTATCAGCAAGTGTATTAACCTTAGGAGCTTGTAGTTCGAATGACGAGGTTGTCGTCGAAACAAGTGCTGGGAATATAACGCAAGATGAGTTTTACAATGAATTAAAATCAAGATACGGTGAAGGCATTCTTCAAGAAATGGTAACCGTAAAAGTATTAGAAGATAATTATGAAGTAAAAAAAGAAGATATTGATAGTGAAATTCAATCGATGAAAGATATGTACGGTGAACAGTATGATATGTTAATCACACAGCAATTTGGTGATGAAGATACATTGCGTAATATTATCAAGATTTCACTTCTGCAAGAACAAGCAGCTGCTGAAGAAGTAGAAGTAACAGATGAAGAGCTACAAGAACTATATGATAAGAAAAATAAAGAAGTAGATGCATCCCATATACTCGTTGCAGATGAAAAAACTGCAAATGAAGTAAAGAAAAAGCTTGATGAAGGCGGAGATTTCGCTGAACTTGCTGCTGAATATTCTACAGATGGCACAGCTGAAGATGGCGGTAACTTAGGATATTTCTCTACTGGACAAATGGTTCCTGAATTCGAAGATGCAGCATTCAGTATGAAGCCTGGTGACATCAGTGATCCTGTTCAAACACAACACGGTTTCCATATTATTAAAGTGAATGATGTTCGTGAAAAAGAAGAAAGCATTGGCAAATTTGAAGATGTTAAAGAAGAGTTACGTCGTGAGCTAGTTGCACAGAAAGTAGATCAAACACAGTT
Source organism: Oceanobacillus zhaokaii (assembly GCF_003352005.1). Taxonomy (GTDB): domain Bacteria; phylum Bacillota; class Bacilli; order Bacillales; family Amphibacillaceae; genus Oceanobacillus; species Oceanobacillus zhaokaii. The sequence goes on along the minus strand of NZ_CP024848.1, from coordinate 1,430,438 downwards.
GCAAGAAAAAGTTAATGGCTTAATTGAAGATGCAAATGTTGATGTTAAAATCGATGAATATAAAGATTTATTCAAACCTGCTGAAAAAGCAGATACAGAAGAAGGCAGTGCGACAGAAGAAGATGCTGACACTAAAAAGGATACAGAAACTGAAGCAGATACAAAGAAAGAATAATAATATAATAAATAAGAGGTCGTCCATTGGGCGACCTCTTATTTATTATAAATGCTTATAGTTCAAAATTAGCTGTCTTTCCTTTTGAGATGTCTTCCGCATCTTGATTTTTAAATGGCCCAATTTCTATTTCAAATGCTTTATCTTTCCAGATCTTATCATACTGTTCCTTATCCATAGCATATATTTGTAACAACTCTCCGGATTCTCCCGCATTAATCAGATCATCATAGCTATAATTAAGAAGCATTCCTTCCTGGAGCATGTACTGTGCACCATCATTCACCGTTAACTTCGAAGGCGTAAGAGTTAAACCAATTGCTTCCGATCCTTTATTATCTAGATTAAATTTCACCGTTAAAAGTACAATTCCATTCGTAAAATTCTCAAACCGTGGTGCTTCTACTTCATTAGGAGTAAACTCTGTGAATTGATAGCCATCAAGCGTAACAGTAACATCACCTATAGCTTCGCTTTTATTGATCCCTTCAGCTTCTTCCAGCATCGTTTTTTCACCCATATCTTCTGCTGTAACTCTGTCTTGATAAAATGCAGCATTAGCAGCAACCTTTTCAGCACCAGCTTCATTTAGACTCAGTGTAAATGTCCCTTTCTTACCTATTGATGAACCAAAATCTCCTTTTTCAAGAATTGGTTCAGGAACTTCTACTGTTACAGTAGATGCATCTAAAGCTGATTCTAAATGTTCCTTGCCAAATGGATAAGTGTAAAAGCCTGTTGCTGATTCGCCAGCTTTCAATAAATAATCATTATCAGGCGCTAATTTAGAAGGCAGTTGACCTTCAAGCGGCAATAAATCCCTGTAATTATTGTAATCCTTAGGTGCACCAGTAAAGGACGCATAAAATGCAGGCATGTAATACACATCCTCAGCACGATTATTTGTTACCGTATACTGGGCTATGATTACTCCACCATCTATTTCGTCATCGAATGGAATACTGTAATCCGTATGGAAATCAGTTAGTTCAACTAATGAGTACGAATCAAGTGAAACTGATACATCTTCCATTGTATGTACTTGAGGTTCCGCATTTTCATATATTACGTTTGCTGTTCCTTCCGTCTCCTCTTCCATATATGTTATTAGTTCCGAGAAATCACTCGTTGCCCCTTCCGTACTGCTAACCTCATCAGTCTGCTCTTCCGAACCCTCTTCGACTTCCGCTACATGAGCATCTTCCGTCTCTGCAGCCGGTTCTTCTGCTGGTTCTTCCTCTTCTTGCGTAACAGCTTCTTCACTTTCCGCTTCCGAAGCATTTGCTGGTTCTTCATCCTTTTCACTTCCACAGGCACTTAAAATCAGTGTGGTTACTATCATGGCAGTAAGTAACATGAATAACTTTCTCAAAATTTATCCCTCCATTTTTCAAAACTGTTACTATTCTAACATATTACTCGGGGTGCTAATATCAGTAGAAAGTATGATAACATTTGGAATATATTACCTTTATAGGTATTAATAATCACGCTATAGTAATAAAGGAGTAACTATAAGAAGCAAGCATGGATTTCTAATTTGTAAGGTGAATATCCTTTTAATCCGCAAAAATTTGCATCAGGTCGCTATCTAATTCAATTGTGCAATCAAAAATAACAAAACTGCCAGACCAAATTTTCATTCGGTCCAGCAGTCCAGCTCATTTTCTATTAAATAATAATCTAACATGCATTTTCCAAAGCGCAATGCTAATTCGATAATTCTCTTTTTCTATTTTCCCTTGCTTCCCTCTCGCTCTCAATTCGTTCAATGTAGATTCTTCCCTCACGTTCAATGAATTGTTGTTCCAATCTACTTTCAGCGAGTCTTGCCTTAAATGCCATATATGCACTAACAAAAATTAACGCAATAACAACGATAACCCACCAAGGTATTCCAGCAATCATTCTTTAGCCCCCTTGTCCAACTATCTATACTAATCTATATGAACAAAGGAATTAAATTATCACTGTTGCTTAGTTTTCTTCAAAGGTCGGTTTATAGAACGCTCGATTATCCATTGCAAATAATCTCTCCGTAAACTCTCCTGGTTTAACTTTATTTAATGCTGAATTCAGCATATTCATTTTCGCATCGATTAAATCAATAAAATGTAAAAGTTCTGCTTCCCTGACAAGTGGTGGAGTTGGACTGCCCCATTCTGCTTTACCATGGTGACTTAGCACTAAATGCTGGAGAATCAATACTTCTTCCCCTTCTATTTTTAAGTCCCGTGCCATGAGTCCGATTTCCTCAACCATAATTGGAATATGGCCAAGTAATTTTCCTTCAAGTGTATAGCTAGTAGAAATGATTCCTGACAGTTCTTTAATCTTTCCAATGTCATGTAAAATAATTCCTGCATACAATAGGTCCTTATTAATTTGCGGGTATAGCTTATGTAACTCCCTAGCGATTTGCAGCATGCTTACGATATGATGTGCAAGCCCTGATGCGTATGCATGATGATTTCTTGATGCAGCAGGATATACGAGCAGTTTTTCTTGGTACTTTTTAATAAATGCTCGAACAATCCGTTGTATCGTTGGATTTTCCATTTCAAATATTGCTTCTGTCAGCTTCTCCGTCAAAATCTCCTTTTCAACTGGTGCTTTCTCAATGAAATCCGAGATCTGCACACCATCGGTTACTTGAACAGGACGAATTGAAACAATTTTAAGCTGTGCCCTTCCACGAAATTGGTTTACATCACCAGTCACTTTAATGATTTGTTCAGGTACGAATAATTCTTCATCTTCTTTCGAAACGTCCCAGAGCTTCGCTTCAATTTCCCCTGTAGCATCTCGTAAAATCAATGTTAGAAATGCTTTTCCATTACTGGCAGTTCCCTTTGTAGCATCTTTGATTAAAATAAAATCATCAAACGTTTCGCCAATCGATGTATAACCTATTCCTTTCTTCATCTTTCATTCCCCTCCCCAAGGTGAAAAAAATTAGCATCAATCGAGATCAATTATGTGCCAATCCCAATTCCTCGTCTTATTATTTATTTTTAGGTATATAGTTAAATATCTCTCCCGAGGCCATGACAGTGATAAATTTCATTAACCAATCATAGTAATTTTTAGCGTAATATAGTTTCATTAAGTCTTGCTTAATTCTGTCCTTTAATTGTTCATCTTCTGTTTCATGAAGTAATTGTTCAAGCTTCTCAATCGATTCCTGTGCTTCTTCAATATTCGTTTCTGTTTGTTTTCGCCAACGATTGCCGAATAGAGAAGTAAACGATTTATACCAATCCTCTTCCGCTTGATAAAGATCTTTGCGAATACCTTTTTTAAAAGTGGATTCTACCATTTTCATATCGGATAACGTGCGTACACCTGTAGACATACTTGTTTTACTCATTGATAATGCCTCGCGCATATCATCTAGTGTCATTGGCTCTTCTGAAAAATATAAGACGCCATATAATCGTCCAATGGAAGGTGTAATTCCATATAAGTTCATGTTTTTAGCAATCACCTGAATGAATTTGTCAATAGTTACTTCATATAAATCCCAATTTGCATTTTCTTTGTTGTCTGGCAATTTGGTGTCCCTCCACCTAATATAATTTGCAAATAGTTTATCACTATTTGTTAGGAAATGCGAACATGATCATTTTATGGAACCACATACGATAATCATTTGCGCATTTTCATCATATATTGGATAAAGGAATCATTGTGCTTGCTTTAGAGGATTCAACAACTTCTGTCTTGCACGTAAAAACAATTACTTGCTGTTCCGTTGCAATAGATTCCAAGATTCTCATCATGCGCTTCGTACGCACCGAATCAAAATGGACAAATGCATCATCAATAATGAATGGCAGACGATGATCTTCACTTAAAATCAAACTTGTTGCAAGTCTCAGAGCAACATATAATTGATCGATTGTCCCTTGTGATAACTCATCAATAGAAAAACGAATTCCACTTTCAAGTTCTACTTGAAACGGTTTATCTTCATTAGGTGCATACACACGACAATATGTGTTCCCCGTTAATTCTTGGAAGAAAATTGATGTCTTCTCGATTACTTTCGGCAAATATTTATCACGGTAATCCCGTTTCGTATCAACAAGCAGTTCTTTGGCAATTTTTAATATCGACCATTCTTTTGCCAGCTTATTTAACAGTTCTTTTTCCATCTCAAAATGGTATAAACTATCAGAATAGGATTGTGAAGATTCCATTAAGGCAATTGATGCCTGAATTGCTGCAAGCTCTTCACGACTAACATCAATTTCATGCTCAATATGCTTGATTTTTTTCTTTGTCTCATTGTATTCAACCTCCAATTTAGGGGCATCTACATTACTTTCCACATATTGTTTCCATTCTTGCTTGGTAAATATCATCTGAAGCTGGTTAATCGTTCTTTTAATCAAGTATTCTATCTCAGCCTTTTCATTACATTGTTTGGCCTTTTTGTAATAAGCATCTTCCGTCTCTACATCAGCTATTTGAAATAATATGCCAATCTCCTTTTCATAGGTTTTGGCCTTTTGCTTGGTTTCTTGCTGCTTCTTATAATTATCGTTTAATAAACCAAGATATTGGTTTATTTGTCCTGCAATTTCTAACTCATTTCCTACAAAAGACTCCAGGATTTCCAACTTATTCTTAAAAGAATAATTAGCATTCATTTCCCAGTTGTTTTTTGTAAAAAAAGAATCAACAACAGATTCAAATTCTGTCAAATTGCTGCTTAACTGTGAACGTTTCTCTTCTTCCTGCTGATAGTCCTTTAACAAATTCAAAAGATGCTTTAAGCTATGATAGAGATCAGGCCAATATGTAATCTCAACTTGTTTAAGAAATGGATAAATCTCATATTCATTTGCAATAAGGCTGTGTATTCTTGATTTTTTATCCTCAAGTGATTGCTTGGCATCTGCCAATTTCAAGCGATTGATTTCATTATCCTTCATCTTTCCTTCAATCGTCTCAATTTCCCTTAGATTATTATAATGAGCTGCTAATTGATGCTCTGCATCGGCTTTCTCTCGCTCTGATTGATGGCCTCCTGCTTTTGAATATTCTGCTCCGACCATCATCCGCTCCATTTCTTTCATTGTATACTTTCTGAAACCCCATTGCAGGCTACCAAATAAAAGAAAAGCAACCATTATATACATGAATAATACACGATCTGTGAATACCGCTGTCATCATTGCTAGAAAAGCGAGCCCAACACAGATTACAAGCAAGTTATTCATACTCTTCGTTTTCTTCTTCTTTGTTCGTTGCCATTCTTGCTGTTTCCTATTTGCATCGGAATGTAGCCTTTGTAAGAGGTCATTTTCTTTAAAATCATTAATTGTTCGATTATACTCTTGCAACTGCTCTTCAGATAATCGTTCCTCTTCAAGCGTCTGAAGTTGATTTAATAAATAGTTTCGCTCCTGTTTCAACTGCTTTTCTTCTAATTCCAGCTGCTGTTTTTCTGCATTTATCTGGTTTGCATTATTTTTAAGTTCGAGCCATTTTTTCTCCACATGAAATGGGAAAGTTATATACTCTAACTCCTTTCGACTCATCCCAAGGTTCAGACGATTTATTTCTGCTTCTAATTGTGCTTCAATTTTATTCATAGCAGCTTCCGAGTTATTTAATGCTTTATAAGAATCAAGCCCAGATTCCTTTTCTTTTAATATCTCCTCTGCTTCTTTACATGCGTCTTCTGATCTCTCTTGTTTTAAGTACTGTAGTTTTAGCTTGTACTGACTTTCAGAATCCTGCAGAACAGATAATTGGCTTTGCAATGGAAGTAATCCTTCTTTTAGCTTTTCTAAGCGTTCAATACCCTCTTCCGGGAAGACTAGCTCGACAGGATAAGACGCTAATGAAGAAGTGTATTGGTGATACTCGTTCAGGATTGGCAGTGCCTGTTGCTGCTTTTCGATTCTATTTTGGATTGCTTTCTCTTCTTGCAGTGAAAACTGCAGCTGATCTACCTGTTCAATTAACCGATTGATTGCTATTTTCTTATCACGATAAGTATCCTCATTTTCCTGAAAGCTTCGCAATGAGTCCAAACGATTATCCAATGCTTCCATTTGTTTGTTTATCGGTGGATTCTTACCAGTTGGTCTAAATAATTCTAACATTCTACTATCTAATTTCTTCTCAAGTTTATGAATCGTATTCGATCCTGTCAAACCAATACTAAGGAGTATATCGCTCAAGTCTTCTTGCTTCATCTCTTTAATTAAACCTAAATCAATTGCTGAAAATGAGAAAATGGACTGATAGGTTTGTAGTGTCATTCCACTTAATCTTTCTTGCAGCCAAGTTTGATCATGTTCTTCTCCGTCCTCGGTATAACAGATGGCTGCCCCGTTACTGACTGCATCTTGCCGTTCAATTGTATACCTGCCGATTTCAGCATCATAAACCGTTAATCTGCCACCCATCTTTCCACTTTGCTTTGGTTGATAGTAAGCACGCTGCTTTGGGGGTAATCCAAAAAACATGAATAAAATAAATCGCTGAATTGTTGACTTCCCTGATTCATTCTCACCATAAATAATCGCTAATTCGTCAGTGAAATCGATTGAATAGTCGACCCATTTTCCGAATCCATAAATAGTAGCATTGATAAATTTCAATCGACTCACCCCTTCAAAAGCTCATTCACTAATAATTGTTTTGCTTGTGTTCTTAAAAAATTTTCCTCTTCGGATGATAGATGGTCTAAATACTTTCTAGCTTGCTTATGGCGGTAGAGCTCACTTAGAAACGGATATCCTCTCACTTCATCTGCATGCCGAATAAGTTCTCCAATGAAATGCTCCCCTTCCTTTTCATCAAGGGAACCAGAGGAGGAGATCATAACTGTAAAATTAAAAATATAAAACCAATTACGTTGATTTATTGATGTTTCATTGATCAGTTCGATTACTTCTTCTAGCAGATTTTCACTTTCCCATTGCATTAAATTGGCATCATTACTAGCTAATGTTAAATTAATGAGTTGTGGTGTTGTTATTGCTAGTTGATTTATTTCTTCCTGTATTACCGCTTCTATATGATCCACTGCCTTGCAGCCAGTTACATCAATCGTTAGGCTAGTAAATTGAATTGCTTGAAGAGGAATAAAGTTCATTTCTGTTTTGGACTCTGTTAATACAATATGGTAACAGCCTTTTTCACCGGTTTCCTTACGATTTCTCCCTTGAATATTCCCTGGATAGACAATGCATGGAGTTTCTTTCAAAATTTCTCTCTTATGGATATGACCGAGGGCCCAATAATCAAATTCTTCTTCTTGTAAATCGCTTATCTGAAATGGTGCATACACATCATGTTCCGTATTACTTTGAATACTCCCATGTAACATCGCAATGTGAAAAGGAATATGATCCTGACTAATTTTATATTCTGTTGCCTTCGGGTCTAAAACAGCACGATGTATGTAGCTAAATCCATAAATATTGGCGATTGGCTTACCTTCCCTTTCATAGGTGAAGGATGATACCTCTTCATCTTGAAAAATATAGACATTTTCAGGGTATTCAATTGGATAGCGATTTCCACTGATGAAATCATGATTTCCATAGGATAGATAAACGTTAATATTATGAAGCTTTAATTGTTCAAATGCTCTCCGTAACCGAACCTGTGCCTTCAAGCTTTGTTTTTCGTTATCAAATAAATCACCGACGATGAGAACAAAGTCCACTTGCTTATCAATTGCGTTTGCAACCAGGCGGTCCAATGCATTAAATGTACTTTCCCTTATTTCTTTAAAGATTTTTTCTGGTGTACTTGTTAATCCCTTAAATGGACTATCCAAATGTAAATCCGCCGCATGTATAAATGATATTTTTTTCCCCATGATTACACCCTCTGTTCTATAAAACTATTATCTCTAGTTTATCAAACTCAATGATAGAATGCACGTTCTATTGAAAGTGAAAATAATAGCTGACTTAACCGAACAATACAAAACAGCTACAATGAAAAATCTCATTGTAGCTGTATTTCTTGATAATTGTTTCAAAGCTTAGATAGATGCAAAGCCGCCATCGATCACGATTCTGAACCAGTTGTATTTTTTGATTCATCAGATGCTAGATAAACAATACCTTATTTATCCCCTTAAATATTTTTGATGACTCCTTAGAATTCTAGCTGATGTGTTCTCCCTTCAATCCCGATTCTACTCTCAAATCGCCTGACCGCTTTAATTTTCCCCAACCTACTCTGGTTCCTTTCAGTGCAGCAAAAAAGGATTTCCACGTTACCCATAGTAATAAGTAGCGGTAGAAAATTCTTTGCAGGAACAAGGAAATTAGCGGTTTAAAACTTAACTTCTCCATCCTAAATGCAACGAAGCAAACAAGAAAATCGACCAAATAGTAACTGGCAAAAATCAAGAGTGACTTTTGGGCAGCCCCTGTCAGGATTCCTAGAATAAACAATAAATCTAAAAGCGGTGCAAAAAAAGGAATGATAAATTGAAATAGCAGCATATTAGGAAGGGCAAAGAATCCCAGTGATTTATGCTTTCTTCCCCCAAACGCTTTTTTGTGCTTCCAAAAACATTGTAAAGTTCCAAACGTCCATCTGAACCGCTGTTTTAGGAAATCTCTAATCGTTTCCGGTGCCTCTGTATAAGCATAGGCCTGTTCATCAATCACAACTTTATAGCCTTGGCGGATGATTTTTAATGTCATGTCTGTATCTTCTGCAAGCGTATCATCGGTAAAATAGTCCAGCTCCTCAACCACCTGTTTGCGCCATGCCCCCAAAGCTCCCGGGACTACTGGAACACAATTAAGAGTGGCAAACGCGCGCTTCTCCAAATTAAATCCAGTTACATACTCAATATGCTGCCAGGAAGTTAACAGGTTTTTCTTGTTCCCAACCCTTATATTTCCAGAGACAGCCGCAATCTTTTCATCAGAAAAGTGCCGAATAAGCATCGAAATCGAGTCGGGAGAAACAGTAGTGTCCGCATCAATCGCAACAATGATATCTCCCTTTGCCTTCCTGATTCCCAGATTAATGGCTGAAGCTTTTCCCCCGTTCTTCTGTTGGAAAAGAAATACCTTTTTATTAGCATCGTACTTACTTGATACAACTAAGGAAGTCTGGTCTTTGGAACCATCATCGATAACAATAACTTCCAGGTTTGGATAATTGCTTTTTAAGATCGATTCGATGGTCTTACCTATGACACTCTCTTCATTGTAAGCCGGGATAATGACACTGACAAACGGTGTAGACCGCTCCATCAGATGATTGGCACGTTTTTTATGTATAAAAGCTAAACTTCCTAGAATCAAAATGCGCAGAACTAAAATGAATATCACACTGAAAAGCAAAATGGAAATGCCCTCTTTAAAGTTTGCTATATTGAACAGCATCACTTTGTAGCTATGCATTATCGGATTTTCCACATCTGTGACAGGAGGCATTATATTATTTTTACTTTGATCCATTAGATCGCTGACCGTTACAAAAGTATAACCTTTACTCTGTAACTGTTCAATAATCTCAGGCAATGCCTCAACGGTAGCCTGCCTATCTCCTCCGCCGTCGTGAAGTAAAATTATATCGCCGCTAGATGCCTGGTCCAAGATATTCTGGACAATGGCTTCGCTATCACGCAGCTTCCAGTCTTTTGAATCGATATCATAATTGACGGTAACATACCCCATTTGTGTCACATTCTCTAATCTTTGAAAATGTGATGGCAAATACTTAGCCTCTTCATCTCCATATGGGGACCGATACAATTTAGTGGTATGTCCAGTAATTCCTTGAATGATGCGTTGAGTACTATTCAGTTCAAGTTTTAACTTTTTATCGGACATTTCATTTGTTTTTGGGTGGGAAAATGTATGTATTCCAATCTCATGACCATCCCGATACATTCGATCCACAATATCCTGATTATGGATTGCTTTATTACCGTTCACAAAGAACGAAGCCTTAACCTGGTATTGTTTCAGGATGTCCAATATGCTTTCCGTATATTTAGGATCGGGCCCATCGTCAAAAGTTAGGACAATCTCTTTATCTCCCGGTTGGCTTAGCCGCTCAAACTCGGATGATACAGGATTGGTAATATAGGCTTCATCCGTAATAAAGCCAGAGTCATCAAACTGAAGACTGCGTTTCCCTTCTTTCCAACTCTCTGACGCCCGGTAAATATTCCCTTCTCCTGTGCTATAGATATTTCCTCCATTCTTGACAGTAAGCAATTCTTCTATTTTATTACCTTTAAGAATATCCCAAACCGATGGATCCTCAGACCCGAGCCTCCAGAGTGCGATTCCCTGCGCTCCAGCCTCAGTAGCTATTTTTAAATGGTTGTAGAAGGTTGCACTGTCCAGGAACCATATCTCATGTAGTTTGTTGTTCTCCATATATTTAAGGTATGGAGTTTTGCTCATATCATCCCATTGAATGTTCAAGTTGGCTTTTTCGGCAAGTCTCGTGACGTCATCAAAGGTAACGGGTTCTCCAGGCTCTTGGCTTTCCCATTCCCAGTCATATCCATAATTCCCAATCGCAGTAATCAGCTTTTCTTTGGGTAATTTTGAGAGAATTTCTTTAAACCACGATGAAGAAGCAATGGTGCCAGGATTGTTCACATTTTCATCGTATGCCATTACAATCATCTGATCCACATACTTTTCCAGCTCTTTGTAATCAAATGCCTCATTGGCAGCCGGTACATCGATGGATACCGAGAGACCTTCAGCATGAAAAGCTGTGTATAAATCCTTCATAAACTGGGTCAATAAATCCCTGTCGTTCTTGTTTAGATTCTCAAAGTCAATATTGATCCCATCAAAGTCGTGCTGTTTTATTAGTTCTAGCAGTTCCTTAATTAATTTTTCTTGTTCTTCAGGAGAATTTAAAAGTTGATGAATTGTCTCCTGATTCCACTTTTGATTCTGTATGTTGTGAATTAATGGTACGATTTTCACATCATTCTTTTTGGCGAGCTCTACTATTTCCGGCTGAATATCGCTTTCAATCTCCAATTCAGAATTTAAAGATAGCCATTGTGGAATCAGCACATCGATTGTATCAATATTTTCCCTAAGTGATTGCTCACTGTTGCTGTCCCAATTCACATAAAATGCGTAAACATCATCCTTATAGGCAACTCCTTGCTGGAGAAATTTCTCATCCGTAGCGGTGGTTGCAAATTCATCGTTATTGGAAGTCATGGTTTCTGATGAACTGATCTGTGCAAATTCATCCGTTTCTTTTGTTTCCAATTTAGGAAGATGCGGATTAGCATAAAGACCTAAACCCGCAAAAAAGATAACCAGACCGAATAGAGCAGCTAGAAGAACTGATAGAACAATCAAGAAATTCCACCGTTTACTAGATTCACTCTTAAAAATAAAATCCTTTTGACCGGGTTCAAGCTGCGAATGTGTTTTTTTCCTTCGGCCGCGGAAGTTTCTTTTTTTCATTTTGTTATCTACCTCATACTCTTTTTTTATTCCTACATAAGAACATTCGACAAGAATCTAGCTATTACAGCCAATTTTTCAATAAATTAATGAATCTTAATGGTTTTGTAACAAATCTTTAATATGTAAGATATATATTGTTAACAAAAAAGGTTCCTCCTACCTGGTATATTGTACCGATTGAGGTGATTATCGCCATTTTGTCGATTCTCTAGGCATTTTGTCTAATACCTTTATATTTTTTTAGATGCTAAAATAAAGCAAGATTACTGCAAAGGAAGTGGTTGAATGAAACAGGAACGCACATCCCAGTCCCCGAAAAAAAAGAAGCTAGGCCTTAAAATTACACTGGGAATCATTTTGCTTCTTATTTTAGGTGCAGGCGCTTACGGATTTTCCGTATATAAATCTGTTACCGACACACTCAAAAAAACACATGAACCATTGAAACGTTCAGAAGCAGAGCAGCGTGTGATTAATTTATCAGAAGGGGATCCCATCTCCATTCTATTGCTTGGGGTGGACCAACGCGAAGGAGACCGCGGGCGGCCAGACTCATTAATGCTATTAACGGCAAATCCAGAAGATAAATCTATTAAAATGTTAAGTATACCTCGTGATACATACACCGAAATTATCGGCAAAGGAACAAAGGATAAGATCAATCATTCGTATACATACGGAGGAGTTGACAACTCTATTAAAACCATTGAAAACTTCCTAGATGTCCCGATTGACTACTACGTGGAAGTAAATATGGACGGTTTTAAGGATCTTATAGATGCTGTTGGCGGTGTAACTGTGGATAACACCTTGGACTTTACCTATCAAGGGACAGACTACCCTATCGGTCAACTGAAATTGAACGGTGAAGAGGCCCTGAAGTACTCTCGTATGCGATCTCTTGACCCACAGGGTGACTTAGGCCGACAAGAACGCCAGCGTAAAATCATTCAGGCTCTTATCAAAGAAGCGGTCCATATCGAAACTCTCACTAACTATGGAAGCATATTAGAGGTAATTGGCGAGAATGTAAAAACAAATTTAACGTTTGAGGAAATGAAGGAATTAAGAGCAAACTATTCCCAAACACGACATGATATTGAACAAATCGAAATAAACGGGACAGGCAAGGAAGAAAAGGGAGTCTTTTATTACATTGTGTCTGAGGAGGAGCGGGCAAAGCAGTCGAAGACACTTAAACAACACTTGAATATTCAATAATTTACACCATATAATCAATGATTACTCCCTTAAATAAATTGTACAATTTTCTTTCTTTATTCTTGATAATTATACTCATTGGTCAATATTCAGTCTAAATCCAAAGGAGAATCGGTTATTACCAACTAAACCGTCTTTTACCATGGGGGAAAATAAAAGAAAAGGCCACATTAGTGACCCTCCCCCCTCTTACTTCTCCTTCTTCGATAACTGAATTGCCTTCATCATATTTTTCAGTGGTTTAGCACTTCCATACATTAATACTCCACCTTTGTATACTCTAGCGCCGATTAACCCAAGAATGATAATCGTAGCAATTAAAATTCCAATTGATGTGGCAATCTCCCAAATTGACACATCAAGCATACCAATCCTTAAGAGCATTACCATGGGTGCAAAAAACGGGATAAACGATGTGACGGTAATCAACGGTGACTCTGGAGAAGACAATCCAAACATTGCAATCAAGAAAGCTACCGCTATTAACATGATTAAGGGCGTGATTGCTTGGTTTGCTTCTTCTGAACGATTAACTAAAGATCCAAGCATTGCGGCAAGGGTTGCGTACAATAAATAACCAAGTAAAAAGAACAGCACTCCATAGATAATTAATGATGTTGGTGTGTCTAGAAAACCGAACATATCTAAAACGCCACCTACTAATTCATCTTTTTGTGATGAAATAGCACTAACCGCTACAGCAACGATAATTCCAATCTGAGTTAATCCTACCAATGCAATCCCAATTATTTTGGCAAACATATGGGTAATCGGTGATGCACTCGATATTAATATTTCCATCACACGTGATGATTTCTCTGTTGCCACATCCGTTGCAATCATCGTTCCATACATGATGACAACTATATACATCAGAAAGACCATAATATAAACAACACCCTGCGCTTGGAACATTTCTTCGATTGTTTTTGCTCCTTCATCCAGTGCGATAGTGTTGAATGTTACTGGGGCATTAATCGATGATATCATCGCCTCATCAAATCCAGCCTGCTCAATTGCGAGTCCGACCTTCAATTGCTGCAATTGATCCAAGATTGTTTGCTGCATTCCAGTATTCGTAATATCACTCGCATAATAGTTTGCTTCCGGGATTCCTTCATTATTTAACGCTATCGTAAGTGCTGCTTCATATTCTTCATCTTGAACAGCAGTCTTTACATCTTCTTCCGTGCCATCAAATGCAATTAATTCAAGACTATCATCTGCACTTTCAACCCCTGCTTTCAAGGGGGTAAACAAAACCTCCGAAGAATCAATAACCGCTACTTGGTCCTTGCTTTCATCAGAAAATAAAGCGGTAATGTTTTGAATGTTAACCGAACCAATAACTAATAATACAAAAAGTGCAGTTGTAATAATAAACGTTTTTGATTTAATTTTATCTAAATATGTATGGGCAAAAATAATCCAAAACTTATTCATAAGAAGCACCTACTTTCTCGATAAAGATGTCATTCAATGAAGGTTCTTCTAGCTCGAATTTACGAATAAATCCTTTTCCTTGCAGAGCCTGTAATATTTCCTGTGATACTGCTTCTTCTTCGATTTGTAATTTACAGCCGTCCATTACTTTTTTGTAGTTTACAACACCAGGAAATTCTTTTAAAAATTCTAATGATTCATCCGCATGTACAACGAGATTTTTCTTACCAAATGAACGTTTAATTTTCCGCAAAGCACCCTGAACAACAGGTTTTCCCTTTTGCAAAATACATAAATGCTCACACATTTCCTCAACATGGTCCATTTGATGTGAAGAAAATACAATTGATGTTCCGCTTTCTTTCACATCAAGTACCGCTTCCTTCAGCATTTCTACATTAACAGGATCTAACCCAGAAAATGGTTCATCCAGTATCAATAGTTTTGGCTTATGGATGACAGCGGAAATAAACTGGATCTTTTGTTGGTTTCCTTTCGATAATTCCTCTACCTTCTTATCCATGTACTCCGGCACCTTGAAACGTTCTAGCCATTTTTCTAATTCAGATACTATTTCCTGTTTTTTCATTCCGCGTAATCTACCCAAATATATTATCTGTTCTTTTACTTTAAGCTTTGGATAGAGTCCCCTTTCCTCAGGCAAATAGCCAATTATATTGCTCTTTTCATAATTGATCTGTTCGCCATTCCAAGAGATTTCACCAGCGGATTTATCCAATAATCCAAGGATCATTCGAAAGGTTGTCGTCTTCCCTGCACCATTTCCGCCTAGAAAGCCGAACATCTCCCTCTCAGGAATCTCTAGCGAAAGATTGTTAACCGCAGTATGCTCACCAAAGCGTTTTGTTACGTTCTCTAATAATAATGTCAATATACTCTCCCCTTCCATTGTTTCATACGTTAAAATCAGTTAATGGTTTCATTTCATATTTTTTATTTATTCTCGTGTTGAATAATAAATAGAAGCAAATAAATAGCTTAAATTATGAAGCACAAAAATGATGGATAATAAAAAGAAACTAAACCCGATGCCGTCAAACATAATAATAATTGGCCATGCAAGTAATAAAATTATCGTTGTCGTTTCATAGCCTCTCGCTTTCGCATTACTATTTTCTTGTTTATACCGTTCATCGAACAGATGTTTTCTTTTACCAATCCGGCGTATCACAAGAAACATAATAATGTACATCAAATACAAACCAGGAAATAAGAGGATTAAATATGGGTTCTCTAAAAAAGATTCACTCAATATTCTCATCTCCTTCAAATATAAATAACTCCTCAATCGTGCATCCAAATGTTTGTGCAAGCTTATGTGCCAATACTAAAGATGGCTTATACTTCCCTTTTTCCAGCGATATAACGGTTTGCCTAGATACTTTTAATATTTGCGAGAGTTCTTCCTGTGTAATATTCATTTTCGTTCGATATTCACGAATTAGCGTTTTCATTATATCTCCTTTTCATAATGTAAAGCCCACTTTACTTTCAATATAAATTTACTTTTTATTTCGTCTATTGTCAAGGGAATTAAATGTTAATTTTATTTCACATTGTATTCTTAATCACTTATAATTAAATAATAATGAAACGCTTTCATTTTTTAAGGGGGAAGAAATAGGATGGCTGATTATTTTTTGACGGTATTCGATAAGTCAGGAAAGAAATTATATGATAAATCATTCTCCGCAACAGATAATTCCGAGGCCAAGGAGATTGGCTTAAATAAACTGAAGGAGTTAGAATTTAATGAGCATACACATCGTTGTGTAACAGCCGATGGTAAACTAGTGCTGTTTCAACGCTAATATCAACGAAAAAGAATAGAATAAAGCGCTATAATATCTCTATTTATATCAACTGGTATTTAGAACACAGCATTAAAAAAGGAGCTTAGCCAATAAATGCTAAGCTCCTTTTACTTGGATGTGTTATCAAGGCAGTATGAATAAGTGGATATTTAAACTACGATTTATTCAGCCTTAAACGAAAAGGTGTAAATTTTTGAAAGTAAGACGAAGGGAGTATATGGCGTAAATAAGATCCAATCCTGGAGTCAAACATTGGAACTGCGCCTTCCTAAATTCATTCTAGCTTCTATATTTGAACCTTAATCGACATCATCGTAAGTACAGACAATAAATCACAATTTAGTAATTTTCGAAGCTAAGGTTTAACCAAACCTTTGGGTGACAGCCTTAGGGGAAATTCGGTTAATAACGCGACGCCCTGGGACTGCGATTAATCACCCCATCGAAAACCATTGTAGCATCGAACTGACCTACATCCTGTAGGCCCAAGTAAGAAAGTCGTTTACTTTCTTACCTACTTATTGTATTTCTGCTTTTTTCTGCAGCTGCTTAGTTAACATTATTTGAATTACCATAAAGTCCCTCTAGTGGGCTTGTAATAATTCGGCTGATATCATTGATTAATTGATTTACCTTTTGCTCTTCTTCCATTAACGTGGAAATATCTTGATTTCTCTGTACTAACTCAACCACTTTACGAGCTGTTTCAATTTCTTCCTCGGTTATTTCTAAGCCCTGCATTTGTTTTTCCTGTAATCTAATTTGTGTATCGCGGAATTCATCAAACATTTGCTTTGTTTCAGGATTCTTCATTACTGTTTCAAAAGCTGATTTTAATTTTTGGAATTCTTCACTCTCACTGATTGCTTTTTCTAAACCATGTGCTTTATCATGAATATTAGACATAATCTTACCTCCTTAAGTTTTAACTATAGGTTTAATATAGCAAATGAAAGAAAATATGTATAGCATTTGCTAACAGTCATGAACCAATAAATAATAACAATAAATCAATTATCTTCTTGCTAATTGCTAATAAAATAAAAATTTCTAGTATGAATGGCTGATGAAAAGGAGTTTTTCTATGTTAAATGAACTGCGGAAAATTTTTTCGACTTTATTTATTTTTCAAAACAATCAAGGCAATATTCCAGATAATTATCAGTGGTTTATTACATCCAATCAAGACATTATTGGAATTGACAATCAAGAATTGTCTACTCGAGATATAGCACTTTTATCGGCTTTTCTTACGCCATACTCAATTACAATTCCGGAACCAACATTGGAAGAACAGCTATGGGAAAGCAGGCTGAAGGAAAATAACAAGGATGAAGTCGTATCACCATTTCGCCTTGTCTATTTTAAAATTACAAAAAACCAAATGAAACCACTGCAATTTAAAGAAGCAATTCAAGATTTCTTCACTAAATCAGTCCCTATCATTTGGGAAAATCAGTATGAAGGTATTATCATTGAAGAGCTAAGCGATTCTGCCGAGTTTATATCTTATGAACAAATTATCGATATTTTAATGAGTGATCTCTATGTGAACATCAAATTTTACGTTGGTCCTTCTTTAGATAACTTATTCAATCTAAAGCAATTATATACTACTTTTTTAGCGAGCAGTGAACAAGCATTTTCCTATTCTGAGAAACCGGTGATTACATATTTGGATGCGATTATTCATGGATTTATTGACAGGACTGATGAAAGCTTCCGAGATGATGTCATTATGGTTATTTTTAAGGATCTAGTTACAGATAAAGAATTGCTGCATACATTAAGAACATTTATCCAATGTAATTTAAATACATCTGTTGCTGCAAAAACCTTACATATGCATCGTAATAGTTTACAGTATCGTTTGGACAAATTCAGAGAGAGAACCGGTATTGACATCCGGCAATTCGATCAGGCAATCATCGTTTATTTAGGGTTATTGTCGATTATGCACAGAGATTAGGCATATATTTGTGCACCCTGTCCATTTCCTATCCAGACTATTTATTATACAATAAATAAAACGCTTACAAACTGGAGGAGAGAATAATGGCTGAGTTAGTTTTAGAGAATATCCAAAAAAGATACGATAAAAACGTGATTGCAGTAAACGACTTTAATTTACATATTCAGGATAAGGAATTTATTGTATTTGTTGGTCCATCTGGATGTGGTAAATCAACAACCCTTCGAATGATTGCGGGTCTTGAAGAAATTTCCGACGGATCATTATATATCGATGAAAAGAAAATGAATGATGTTGCACCAAAAGACCGGGATATTGCAATGGTTTTCCAAAATTATGCATTATATCCGCATATGAATGTGTATGATAACATGGCATTTGGATTGAAATTACGCAAATTTAAAAAAGAAGAAATTGATCAACGCGTGAATAATGCTGCGAAAATTTTAGGTCTTGAATCTTATTTAGATCGTAAGCCAAAAGCTTTATCTGGTGGGCAACGTCAGCGTGTTGCACTTGGACGTGCCATCGTAAGGGATGCGAAAGTATTCTTAATGGATGAACCATTATCAAACTTGGATGCAAAATTAAGGGTGCAAATGCGTTCCGAAATTCAAAAACTGCATCAGCGTTTACAAACAACGACAATCTATGTAACACATGACCAGACAGAGGCAATGACAATGGCAACCCGACTTGTTGTTATGAAGGATGGCTTAATTCAGCAAATTGGCGCACCAAAAGATGTTTATGATTTTCCAGATAATGTATTTGTTGGCGGTTTCATTGGTTCCCCTTCTATGAACTTCTTAAATGGAAAATTAGATGAAAGTCATTTTGTAATGGGGAATGTAAAAGTAAAAGTACCAGAAGGGAAATTAAAGGTCCTTCGCACTAATGGATATATTGGCAAGGAGATCATTTTAGGAATTCGTCCCGAGGATATTCATGATGAACAGTTATTTATCGATGCAAATCCAGATACAAAAATAACAACAAAGATTGACGTTGCTGAATTAATGGGGGCGGAATCTTATCTTTATACTTCTGTAGACAATCAAGATTTTATCGCAAGAGTTGATTCGAGATCCGATATCAAAGGTGGAGAGAATCTGGATCTTGCATTCGATATGAATAAAGTACATTTCTTTGATTCAGAATCTGAGTTAAGAATTAAATAGCACGTAAGAATTGGGAGAGCATATGAATGTAGCAAGTCACTATAGTTCTAGTCTAGCTTCTAGATGTGGACAAAGAGGCGGCGTAGTCGCCTCTTTTTCGTTTATATGTAATAATATAGAGGATAGGACTGTGCCCTATCCTCTAGCCATATTTATTTAGAATTGACCACCGTTAAGTTGTTGTTGAGCAGTCGCTACTAGACGTTTAGTGATTTCTCCACCAACAGATCCATTCGCACGTGAAGTTGTATCAGCGCCTAAGTTTACTCCAAATTCTTGAGCAATTTCATATTTCATTTGGTCAAGTGCTTGTTGCACTCCTGGTACTAGTAATTGGTTAGAATTGTTATTAGCCATGTGTTTCTCACCTCCTTCTGTAATACTATTGTTCACCGTTTACAAAAACTTATTACGAAAAACAACTGGTAAATTGTAGGTAGAATTCCAATTCCTCTATTATAAATATTGTCTCCAAACTTTTAGATTACAGCCACCATCTGGCTTACCCACCAAAAAAACTCACTAATTAATAGTGAGTTTTTTGAATTTCTATAGGAAGCTCAAGAATCGCTTATTTGGGATAAGTCATTTCCTCTGGTTTTACATATGAGTCGAATTCTTCTTCCGTTAATAGCTCTAGTTTTACTGCGGCTTCTTTTAAAGTTGAATTATCATTAAATGCTTTTTTAGCAATTTTAGCTGCATTTTCATAACCTATATGTGGATTCAATGCAGTAACTAACATAAGTGATCCATGCAGGTTTTTATCAATTTGTTCAGAATTTGGTTCAATACCCTGTGCACATCTTTCATCAAAAGATCTGATGCTGTCTGCTAGTAATTGAGAAGATTGCAGGAAATTATAAGCTATGACAGGTTTAAATACATTTAATTCGAAATTTCCTTGACTTGCAGCGAAGCCAATCGTTGCATCATTTCCCATTACTTGTGCGGCAACCATTGTCACTGCTTCACTTTGAGTAGGGTTTACCTTGCCTGGCATAATTGAACTACCCGGTTCATTGGCAGGGATTGTGATTTCACCAATACCGGAACGTGGTCCACTTGCCAACCAACGAACATCATTTGCTATTTTCATCATATCTGCTGCAAGTGCTTTTAACGCACCATGCGCATATACTGCTTCATCATAACTCGTTAATGAATGAAATTTATTCTCCGCGGAAATGAAATTCTTTCCTGTAAATTCACTAATTGTTTTAGCAACGCGATTTGAAAACTCTGGATGGGCATTTAACCCAGTACCAACTGCTGTACCGCCGAGTGCTAATTCTTTTAAATGCTGTACGCTTTCTTTAATAAATAGCTCTGATTTCTCGAGCATTCGGTGCCAGCCACTAATCTCTTGCCCAAGTGTCAATGGTGTTGCATCTTGAAGATGGGTACGTCCGATTTTCACAACATCCTGAAATGCTTCACTTTTTTGTTTCAACGTATTTTTCAGCACTAATATTGCTGGTAGTACTGCATCTTCTAATTTTAGAACGAATGCAATATGCATTGCTGTTGGATATGTATCATTCGAGCTTTGTGATTTATTTACATCATCATTTGGATGTAGCACTAAATCACTTCCCTCTTGTTGTAACCATTTATTCCCTACAAAAGCTAACACTTCATTTACGTTCATATTCGATTGTGTCCCGCTCCCGGTTTGCCATACGACTAATGGGAAATGTTCATTGAGTTTATTCGCTAATAATTGATCTGCTGCGTAGGCAATTGCTTCTGCCTTTTTACTATCTAGTAAACCAAGCTCACTATTAACTTTTGCTGCACTCTTCTTTAGAATAGCGAACGCTTCAATAATCTCCTTTGGCATTTTCTCATTACCAATTGGAAAGTTTTGCTTGCTTCGTTCTGTTTGTGCCCCCCAAAACTTATCAGCTGGAACATTTATTTCCCCTAATGTATCCTTTTCAATACGGAATTCCATATCGTCTTCCTCCCCTATGTATATGCTACACTAATATTGTATCAAATTTTTCAAATAAATTAATCTGATTTCTACTGAAAACTTCAAATTTCGATATAATTTAAACGTAAGCCTCGCCTGAATGGCAAGGCTTACATTTAATGCAATCATGACTCCCAAATGTAGTTTCTATATAATTCGCTTAACCTTAAAAATGCTTCCTTGCTATTAGTATCGATCGCATGATTGAGCTCCGATTCTAACTTCTTCTTATTCCAATTGAAACATATTTCATCCAGTATCAGTTGAGATGTTAATTTAATCTCAAACGGTAACTCTCTTCTTGCATAAAGGACTTCACCATCATAACGATAAAAACGGTAAACTAATTTCTCCTTTTTCATGGAACACTACCCCCTTTGTTCCTTTTCATTATTATCTCTATATTTTGGGACAATTGCAATTATATTGTTTCAGTAATAACTTTTATTAGTTTTTCCCTCGACAAACAAACTTAGCAGTTCCCAATACATATACCTTCATCCTCTTATTTTTCTCTAGACCCACTGCCATTTCATTTGTTAGACTTACAATGCTGATTAAATAAATCGCCATATAGGTGTATAGTTGATATAAAATGCGAGATTAGAGCGATGTTGATTGCAGCAATGGACTGTCGCTTTTCAAATGGGCAACGCGGTCTGCTTCTACTAAGGAAATCAATCCCGATGGATCTTCAACCGGTGCTATTATTCCCACATGCATCTCTTGTCCTACGCCACAATCAACTACGATATTTAGATTGTCCGCCACCCCTAAGTCGATAGGTTTTCCACCAACCCAGCGGAGAAAGTACACGGAGACCCCTGTGGGAGGAAGGGCCAAGGTGAGACTTCGAAGTGCAGCATCACAAGAAAGCTCACCAGCCACCACGGAAAGCGAAGTGTATTTTCGGAGACCGGTCAGAGAGCAATTGTAATTCACATGTCAATTCTTACTTTATCTAAATAATACATAGGAATTCTAAATCAGTAAGAAATTAAAGCTTAGATTAACTCTTTAGACAACAAAACCTAATATATTTGCAACCAATCAAGCTGGAGGAACGATATGAATCACAGAGAGAACTTAAAAATGGGAGAAAAAGGTGCATGGATAAGTATTATTGCGTATGTATTCCTATCAATAATGAAATTACTCATTGCACAATTTGGTAATTCGGATGCATTACGTGCAGATGGATTAAATAATGCAACAGATGTTGTTGCATCAATAGCTATATTAGTTGGCTTAAAAATCTCAAGGAAACCACCAGATGAAGACCATCATTATGGACACTATCGCGCAGAAACAATTGCATCACTATTTGCCGCATTTATTATGATGATTATTGGAATCCAGGTAATCATAGATACTTTTCTAAATATTATTGCTGACGAAAGTTCACAGCCTGATTTATTAACCGCTTGGACAGCTTTAGGTGCTGCGCTAATTATGTTTATAGTGTACCGTTACAATCTAAATCTTTCTAAAAAAATTGACAGCCGTGCATTATATGCTGCTGCCCAGGATAATCGGTCTGATGCACTTGTAAGTATAGGTGCATTCATTGGGATTATTGGCGCACAATTTGGCTTATATTGGCTCGATCCTTTAGCAGGATTGATTGTTGGTATTATTATCTGTATTACTGCCTGGGATATTTTCAAAGAAGCTACCTATGCACTTACTGATGGATTTGATGAAAAACAACTCGACAAGATTAAGGAAAGTGTTCTTAAAGATCGGGATGTGAAAGAGGTAGTTGACGTTAAAGGCAGGCTCCACGGAAATCAAACACTAGTCGATGTGACGATTCGAGTAGAGCCTACATTAAATGTGGAAGAAAGTCATGAAATTACGGTAAGAATTGAAAATCAACTAGCGAATAAATATAGTATTTATCATGCACATATCCATATTGAACCATATTTAAAACAGTAAGAGCCCAGTATGCTAGTAGATAATGATAGTATCTCATTTAATCGGAATGACTCTTAGATAACTAAGGGTTAACCAAACCTTTCGGTCATAGACTTACTTGCACTTAGGCAGTTAAGGGAGTTTTATACTTTATTAACTGCCTAGAAAAAGCTGCTCAACATTCTGAGCAGCCTCTTCCCTTACTTATTGCATATATTCATCTATCCCACTTATGGAATCCATATGACTTGCAATCATAGCAATCAATGTACTTGCTTCTTCCTTGCTGAACTTAATAATGGTTTCATCTTTAACCAATTCCTCATCATTTGTCCATGAACGGTTTATTCGTTTGATTACACCTTCACCCGTATCCTCTGTAATGCCGAATTGGTAAGATACTTCTACTTCATTTTCTTTATAATAAGCAGTCACCTCTGGTGTTTCCCATTCAACATCAATTTCCTCTAATAATAATTCGTCCTCGACCTCATCCAGACCTTCAAAATCTGTTCCATCATCTATTATTTCCACTTCGGAAATAGCGTCCTCATCTTCCATGTACTCATGGAAGCATTGGTGAACTGCATCAATAATATCCTCTATATCCTCAAGCAATACCTTGCTAATATGGCCATACTCTGGGTCGACTGTCTGGATATAAAATTCCTCATTATGCGGATCGAAGAAAAGGGAGCAGAAATAATCTCGGTCATCTTTTTCGTTATCCGTAAAGAAATCTATTCTCGGATGCTTAGCCCCTCGTTCTATTAACATTCTGCCATTTTCATCATATTTCTCACAAATTGAATTCAGGCTATCCTGCAACTCACCACATACTCTGTCAAACCACTCTAAGTGCATAATAGGTTCCCACCTTTCAATGTATTCTTCATTAGTATGGCCTATTCGCGGGTTTTCTCTCCTTATTATTCTTTTTTTTTGAGAGGAAAATGTCTGAAAGTTTCATTAAGTAACAAATTATCTATCTCCTCTTTATTTCTCTCACAACGTTAATAAAAATACAGTTAATATTGCACCAATAACAACAAACACCACATTTAATCCTAGAGATGCGATAATAATTGCAACAAGCCCCCCAACAATCCCAATAATTTGTTCGTTTGGAACGACAAATAATATTCCCGGGAATATTAATGCCCCTAATGCAGCATAAGGAATTGCCCCTAACCATCGATTCACCCATGGTTTAAATTGCAGCTTCTCTACTACAAAGGCCGGAATAATTCTCGGTATTATCGTAACGAGTGACATCCCTAAAATAATTAGCAGTATCATCATTCATCCTCCTTCAACAAAATAATACCACTCATTCCACCTATGACCGTACCAAGTACAATTGCCCAACCAGTGCTAAAGCCAATCTGGATACAAAGCACATTGATTAACATTGATAAAATAGCGATTAGGCCAACTTTGATATTTTTTTTAACTGATGGAACTAATAAACCGATAAACATCGCATAGAGCGCAATTCCCATACTTTGACTCAGATTTTCTGGGATTACATCACCAAGGATCCCCCCCAATATGGATCCAACAAACCATGACAAATATGCAATTATAAATATCATTGCATAGAAAAGAACACCGTTTTCCTTCTTTCCTTCATCTGGATTCATTGCTGATACTGCAAAGGATTCATCCGTTAACCCAAGACCTAGCGGTAGTTTCCATCTTAATGCTATACCACGTACTTGATTCATAAATGACAAACTCATCACAAAATGGCGAAAATTCAATACAAAGGTTGCAATCACAATTTCTGCTATCCCCGTACCAACCGCTATCATATTAACCGCCATGAATTGCGCTGCACCTGCATATACCATTAGACTCATTAAGCCAATTTCAAGCAAAGTCATCCCAGCTTGCTTCGCTAAAACACCATATGTAATCGCCACTGGTAAGTACCCTAGCATAATTGGAAATCCAGTGATAATCCCTCTTTGGGCCATATGCATAGCATTGGTTTTTCCTTTACTCTTTAAAGCATTTCCTTCCACTGCCTGGCCTCCCTTCTTTGCATAAAAATTAAACTCATTATAACGAAATATTTGATAATTGAATAGATATTGGTATTAGAAAACTTGTCATTTGCCAAGCCTTTAGGGGAATGCCTTAGTTGCACTTATGCAGAAAGAAATACGGTTATACTTTCTTTACTGCAAAAAAATAACCTGTTGACAAATGAGATGTTGTGGTTGTATAGTCTATACTAACATATAATTGCATAATGAAATCCAAGAATGCTAAGTAGATTATTTTTGAGCAGTAATAGAGACAAAGCGGCTGGTGAAAGCTTTGGCAGAACATAGTTGAATTACACATTTTGTTTAATGGGTTGTATCAATAAGTGGATGAAATAATTTAATTATTATTTTATCAACTAGGGTGGTAACGCGGAGTTAGGCTTCGTCCCTTTTCACAGGGACGGAGCCTTTTTTATGTCACAGAGATCAAATTTTAAAGGAGGAGCATTCATGTTTCCAATCACACCAAGACATAATCCAAGATTAAGTGAATCGTTAATTTTCTTTTTCATCATTGTAGGTTTAATTAGTTACTTTATTATCGGATTGGAAACTGTTCCACATATCCCGATATTACTAGGAATCCTCCTATTAATTGCATATGGCATCATTCGTCGAATCTCGTTTAAATCATTAGAAGGTGCTATGATTGCTGGTGCTAGTTCTGGAATGGGAGCTATATTTCTATTTTTCCTCATCGGTGTACTCATTAGTAGCTGGATGATTAGTGGCACAGTTCCTGCATTAATTAATACTGGTTTTTCTCTTATTAGTGGAACTTGGTTTTACGGTATCGTTTTTGCTACTACAGCGATTATAGGGGTTTCACTTGGTAGCTCGTTGACAACTACTGCAACGGTTGGAGTTGCATTTATTGGGATAGCAAGTGCAATGGATGCTTCACTAGTTATTACTGCTGGTGCAATTGTATCAGGTGCATTTTTCGGTGATAAAATGTCACCACTGTCCGATACAACAAGTCTTGCATCTAATATTGTCGGGGTTGATTTATTTGAACATATTAAGCATATTAGTTTGACTACTATTCCTGCATTTATTATTTCGTTTATCATTTATGTCATCTTATCCCCAGATCAGACGGCATCACCACAAAATGTACTGGAATATCAGGATGCATTGCTTTCAACCAATTTAATTAGTTGGACATCATGGATACCATTGCTCATTCTTGTTTGTTGTACAATTTTCAAGCTATCTGGCTTTATCTCGCTGGCAATCAGTAGCTTGTCTGCAACCGTACTAGCGTGGGTTGTTAATGATTTTAGCTGGTCAGAAATCTGGTCGATTTGGTTTAATGGCTATGTTGGCAGAACAAGCTTTGAACCAGTTAATGAGCTGCTGACCAAAGGTGGCATTAGCAGTATGTTCTTCACTATCTCACTTGTATTGTTAGCACTTGGTTTCGGGGGGCTATTATTTGTTACAGGAATAATCCCCAGTATTCTGTCTTCGTTCCAGGAGAAGCTAAGAAAGATTCGATCAATTATTATTTCAACGGCAGCAACAGCGATTGGAATTAATGTATTGATTGGAGAACAATATTTATCGATTTTATTAACTGGTGAAACGTATAAAGGAATTTATGAAAAGGCCGGACTTCCAAATAAAGTGTTGTCACGAACCTTAGAGGATGCGGGAACCGTTATTAATCCGCTTGTTCCTTGGAGTGTTTGTGGCGTATTCATTGCTGATGTCTTGGGTGTTGCAGTGCTGGATTATTTACCATTTGCTTTCTTCTGCTTATTGAGTCCTATCATTACAATTTTATTTGGCGGACGAAAAGTTAGCAGTAAATAATTACTCATTTTTGAACAACGATTAACATATCTGGAAAGTAAAAGACTAATCATAGTTCTAAAAAAGGAGGCTATCTTACTCGAATAAGATAGCCTCTTTTATCTATGTTTTTTAATCTCTGCTGTCCTGATCGGTTATGATTAATGGACCATCTTTTGTTATTGCAATTTGATGTTCATATTGAGCGGATCGTCCTTTATCAATCGTTCTTGCTGTCCAACCGTTATCGTCCATTTTACTTCCCCATGCACCTTCATTTATCATCGGTTCAATGGTGATCACCATACCCTCTTTTAGGCGCAATCCTTTATTTGGTAAGCCATAATGAGGAATATGTGGGTCTTCATGAATTGTCGGTCCGATTCCATGACCAGTGAAGTCACGAACAACAGAAAAGCCTTCACCCTCAGCATATGTTTGTATCGCGTGACCAATATCACCAATGCGATTGCCTACTTGCGCTTGCTCAATCCCTTTATAAAGCGATTCTTTCGTAACTTCCATTAATCGCTTACCAGCTTCATCAATTTCACCAACTGCATATGTCCACGCAGAGTCTGCAAGACCACCATGTAAGTTAACAACAATATCAATGGTTACCAAATCGCCATCCTTTAGTTGTTCATCACGTGGAAAGCCGTGGCATATTTCATCGTTAATCGATGCACAAATAGAACCAGGAAAACCGTTATAGCCTTTTTGTTCTGGCGTCGCATCATGCTTCGCTAAAAAATCTTCAACAAATGCATCGATTTCCATTGTTGTGATCCCGGGTTTAATCATTTTTGCAATTTCTTTATGACATTTTACAAGAACTTTTCCTGCTGCTAGCATTTGGTCAATCTCACGTTTACTCTTTCGTGTAATCATCTAATTTCTTCCTTTCTATTGCTTAGTAACTAAGGTCAAGCTTTTCGGTGAAAGCCTTAGTTGCACTTATGCAGTAAGAAAGTCGTTATACTTTCTTAGCTACCAAAATTCATACCCTTTATACTATGTCCATTTCATTATTTCATTAATAGCCACCCTTAAGTTTATCATATTTTTTCCATTTTATGTTATGCGGATAGAGAGTGAGAAACGGTAATGAATCATCACTTCTTATGTATACGCATCAATTAGTTAGAATTATTACCATATAAAAGATGCAGTAGGGTCTCCCCACTGCATCTTTATTACATATTAGTAATATCCGCCGTAACCACCTGTATAAGCAGTTCCAATGATAATTAACAAAATAAACAATACAACTAAAAGCGCAAATCCACCTGAACCGTAACCTACTACTCCACCATCTCTACCCATTACATTCCCTCCTTATTCTCAAGGCTACTTTACTCTATTCCAACAAGTGGGAAATGGGAAGGGCGTTTTACTCATATTTTTATCCGTGACACATTTTACGTAGTTTTATTATTTATTTACCATTTCCCAGTAATACACTAATGTTTCCATGCCTTTGTCAAAGCTATCTAATGGGAAGCTCTCATTTGGTGAATGCAAGCGATCCTCTGGTGTACCAAAGCCTAATAATACGATAGGAATATTATAAATTGCTTCAATCCACTCCACTACAGGAATGGAACCGCCCATGCGTATAAAAATCGTATCCTTACCAAATGCTTTCGTATAGCTCTCAGCTGCTCTTATAATTAATGGATGGTTCGGCTCCACTTTATATGCCTTTGAAGAAAGCTTTTCCTTCTTCACTTCAACCATTACTCCTGCTGGTGCAACTTTATTCACATGTGCTTCAAGTAAGTCCTGAATTTTCTCAGGATCTTGTCCTGGGACAAGCCTGCACGTTATTTTTGCTGTTGCCGACGATGGAATAATCGTTTTCGTCCCTTCTCCTTGATATCCACCATAAATACCATTTATTTCAAATGTAGGACGTCCCATTGTGTGCTCTTTCGCTGTGTATCCCTTTTCAGATACAGTTGAAGGTGCACCAGTAGAAGCAACAAAATCTTCACCAGGCGCTTGCTCCATTAATTTTCTTTCAGCATCTGTAAGCGGCTCTACATCATCATAAAAACCATCAACAGTAATCACTTCATCTTCATTCTTCATAGATGCGAGGATATGGTTTAAAGCCATGATAGGGTTACGAATTGCACCACCGTACATACCGGAATGCAGGTCATGGTCCGGACCTGTAACCGTTATTTCTATACCTGTAAAGCCTTTTAATCCATAAAGAATTGTTGGTTGATTCGTTTCAGCCATACCTGAATCAGAAATTACTGCAAAGTCAGCCTCAAATTGCTCTTTCTTATCCTGCAATATTTCGTATAAATTCTCACTGCCGATTTCTTCTTCCCCTTCAATACAAACCTTTACATTAAGTGGAAGCTTTCCTTCCGTTTTCATATATGCTTCAAATACGGCAAGATGCATAAATACTTGACCTTTATCATCGCTAGTTCCACGACCATAAAGTCTGCCATCTCTTACTTCCGGTTTAAATGGATCGCTAATCCACTCGTTAATTGGGTCTGTGGGCTGCACGTCATAATGACCATAGAATAAAACAGTCGGTGCCTCTGGTCCCGCCTGATTATATTCTGCATATACGAGAGGATGTCCAGCTGTTTCTTGCTTTTCTACATTCTCAAAACCAATAGCATTTAAATATGTAACAATAAAATCCGCTGCTGCTTGTACATCTTTCTTATACTCACTGTCTGTACTAATACTTGGTATCGATAGAAATCCATTTAGTTTCTCCAATAAATTCTCTCTATTTTCTTTAAGATATGCTAATGCTTTTTCACTCATATAATCTTCCTCCAATTAGAACTGTATTTACGTTTCCCTTATTTAGATTGTAACGTGATGTCCAGCTTCACTATTGTATTTTGTTTTTAGTATAGCATAAAGTGAAAGCGTCATTCAGAATGGAGATTCTAATGATGCAACATCATGCTTTCTTAAGTCATAATGCTAGTCTAATTATTCTATAGTGTGCTTGCTCGACTTAGCGCTTCTGCAGCTCGGTTCTAAGTGCGTGCTTGATCTTACGCTTATGTATCTCGTTCTAGTTCTTATGGTTGATGCCATTTTTTAATTTATTAATGCAAAAGACAAATGAAAGAGGACAGCTTATTATAGCCATCCTCTACTCTATTATTTATCGTAGTGCCTGCTCTAAATCTTCAATTAAATCATCTGCATCCTCAATCCCGACAGATACACGAATTAAGCCATCGGTAATTCCGAGTTCTTGTCTTCTATCTGCTGGTATTGATGCATGGGTCATTTTTGCTGGAACAGAAATTAGACTTTCGACAGCTCCAAGACTTTCTGCAAGGGTAAAGTATTTCACTTTTTCAAGTACTTGTTCTGCAGTCTTCTCACTGCCAACATCGAAGGAAATCATTCCGCCAAATCCAGTGGCCTGTTTCCCTGCAAGCTCATGACCTGGATGATTTGGAAGTCCAGGGTAATAAATAGTGGAAACTTTCTCATGCCCCTGTAAAAAATCAACGATCTTCTTAGTATTTGCTTCAATTGCTTCCATTCTCAATGCCAATGTCTTAATACCTCGCATTAACAGCCAAGAATCTTGTGGCCCTAGTACAGCTCCAACGGAATTTTGGATAAAGTGAACTTTTTCAGCTAACTCTTTCGTTTTAACAACTACTAAACCTGAAACAACATCACTATGACCACCAATGTATTTCGTTGCACTATGCAGAACAATATCTGCACCATGATCTATAGGCTGCTGCCAATATGGCGTAGCGAATGTATTATCGACGATTAATAATAGTTCATGCTTCTTCGCGATTTCTGCCATCTTTTTTAAATCGGTTATTTTCAATAATGGGTTTGTTGGTGTTTCAATATAAATTGCCTTTGTATTTTCTTGAATTGCCGCTTCTACAGATTGAGGATTACTCGTATCAACAAATGTATGGTCAAGATTAAATCGATTTAATACCTTTGTCATCAATCGGTAAGATCCGCCATAAACATCATCAGTCATTACAACATGGTCACCCGCATCAAATAGCATCATTATCGATGTAATTGCAGCCATCCCTGATCCGAAAGCAAATCCCGCTTCACCATTTTCCAAATTCGCTATTACAGTTTCAAGTGCATGTCTTGTCGGGTTACCTGTACGTGAATATTCATACCCTCGATGATTACCAACTCCATCCTGTTTATACGTACTTACTTGATAAATTGGTACCGAAACTGCACCTGTATTTTCATCATTCGTAATTCCACCATGGATAATCTTCGTCTTTGCTCGCATCTTAAATTCCCTCCACTTTTTATCTGTATATATTTTTACTTAAATAACGATCACTGCCATCAGGAAGAACCGTTACAACTGTAGTCCCTGGTTTCGCCTTCCTAGCCTCTTGCAATGCAGCAAACATTGCAGAACCAGAAGAACTGCCTACAAGTAATCCTTCTTTTCTTGCTAGATCCTTTACAACACCAAATGCATCATCATCTGTAACAGTGTAAATGCCATCAAATAAAGCTTGGTCTACAAAGTCTGGAATGAATTCCATACCAATCCCCTCTGTTCGATGTGGACCTGCCTTTCCCCCAGCAATTATCGAACCCTCTGGTTCAACGATGACTGTTTGTATAGCTGGATTTTTTTCCTTCAAAAATGTAGCTGTACCTGTAAATGTACCACCCGAACCAGCACCAGCAACAAAAATATCGATTTTCCCAGCTAAATCATTCCAAATTTCTGGTCCAAGGGTTTTATAATATGTTCTCGGATTTGCTGCATTTGAAAATTGCTGTGGTGAAAAACTGTTCGGTATCTCCTGAAGCAGCTGCTCTGTTCTCTCAATCGCCCCGACCATACCAGTATCTTGTGGTGTATGCACAATTGTCGCACCCAGTGCTTTCATGATCTGTTGCTTTTCCAAACTAAATTGCTCAGGTACACAAAACATAACATTTATATTCTTATCCAATGCTGCCAATGCTAAGCCTATCCCCGTATTACCAGCTGTTGGCTCAATAATCGTTCCACCTTCTTTTAGCTTACCACTCGCTAATGCATCATTGATTAGTTCTACACCAAGTCGGTCCTTCACACTCCCACCAGGATTTAAATATTCGAGTTTTGCAAAAAGTCGAACTCCCGTTGGAAGTGAGAATTTTGTTATCTCCAGTAATGGGGTATTACCGATTAGCTCCTGTACCGAGTTATATGTGACCATTCCTTATCCCCTCTTTACATCTTTAAAAGGTTTCATTCTTTATTTTTTATTGCAGTAATAATCCAAACAAAATGATTCATCTGTTTAAATTCTATATCAAAACCGTTTGTAGTAAATATATCCTCTAATGTATCAATAATTGGGTAGTATTCTCGTTGTAAATCCTCTGCTAATGCAGAAAATCCTTTTTCTTTAGCACTATCAATCATTGCTTGCTTCTCTATTTCCGAGGCAAACATTGTGTCTCCAAAAACAATTTTACCATTTTCTTTGAGAATTTCCTTAAATTGCTTCACTGCAATCGCCTTTTCATCATCTGTTAAATGGTGAAAAGCATATGTGCTCACGATTGTGTTGACTGGTGTATCAGAAACTGGGTATGTTAGAAAATCTCCCTCTAATACCGTTAGCTCAGGATGCTTTTCTTTAGCAATATCAAGCATTGCTTGCGATGGCTCAATTCCAATAACATCTAAGCCTGCTTGCAGTAATTTTTCAGATAAATTACCTGTGCCAACACCAAATTCAAGAACAG